>CBIHPU010000015.1:0-18832 GCA_966211935.1 uncultured bacterium
GACACCCTTCGGGGTCGATATCAGTTATAATTATTGAGTTATAAACGTATGACTCCTTCGGAGTCTCGCGAAAAAAGCTGAAGAAGAAGTAATCCTAGCTTCCGCGAATTTTTCGCGGTTGAGCGCCTTCAGATTTCATTAGTTATAAATGCATAACTTCTTCTTAGTCTTTAGAAAAATAACTGACAAAGAAATAATTCTAGCTTCCGCTAATTTTTTGCAACATTGCAAGCTGATACTATAATTTTCACGTTGTATTTTTCACGGTCGATGCTCCTTCAGATTTAATAAGTTATAATTGCCCGACATCTTCTTAGTTTCTCGAAAAAACAACTAACGAAGAAGCAATCCCAGCTCGCGCGAATTTTTTTTACGGTATTGCAATCAGATACCGATCCCGAACGGATCACACGTTTATAACACTAATCATAATTTTTTCCCGACCCCGAAGGCGGTCGTACCAAATAAAAAAAACTTGCGTCTTTTGGAGTGGGGCAAAAAAAATCCCGGCATTAATAACCGGGAAAATTTTTAAAATCCAAATACATGAACCATTAAGGCAATTCAGGAAATGCAACGCACTCATCAAACATTTTCATCCATTTCTGATCATCGACGCTCCAGCGATAAGCCTTATAACCACCAGTCTCAGAATTTCCTATAATCATCTGCCAGTAAAAATTATTGTTGCTGTCATATCCTACATTATAAATAAACTGGTATTTGCCCGAACCTGCCGACATAGGTTTATTCAGCATACCTGGAAAATTTTGTGGTGATGCCTGCGCCGGTTTAACGGAGAAAAAAAGCGCTGCACAGGCAAAAATAACGAGTGCGATTCCGCTGCATGCCTTCAAAAAGGCCGAAGAGTTAAAATTTTTCATAAAATAGTTTTTGTATAAATATAGTTGATTTTGTTATCCGTGAAGAAACAAATCAAATTCTGGACTGAGCCGCTTTGTGTCCGAACGGATTTGGCGTTACAAACCGAATGGTAACTTCAAATCCACCACGCCCTTTACTGGCAGCAGTATAAGATGAAAGATTCAGATCATAACTGAAACCCATTGCATAATGACCATATTCAAACAAAATTTTCGCGACAAAGGCGTCACCTACACGATAAAAAGTTCCAAGAGAAAAAGCGGATCCTTTTTTTATTCCCGTATAAACAGAATGATCCTGTAACAGGTAACGATAATATGAGCCAAGTAAAATTTCTTTTTGCGTTCCCTGCACATTTACGTAAGCGCCCGGCATAAACCCAAATTTAGAATTAGGAACACCGATCAACGCGTTTGCAAAAAAAGTATATTTCATTGCAAGGCGTTCTGATGCTGATGAATAAAATGAATATTTCGGACGAAGAATATGGCTTACTGCCAATCCGACGTTTATATTCAATTCGTCATTAGCGGTCATATAATGTTCCGAGCTTTTATAAGTGAAAACCATTCCGCTGTTTACATCAAAATAATTATAACTGCTTATTTCACGCGCTTCTCCTGTTGGCAATGCGCTGTTGAAACCTTGTCCATCAAACTGCGCGCCCCAGCTCATGTTACTTGTGTTTACATTTCGACTTCCAAACGCCGGCTGCACAGCAAGGCCCAATGAAGTGTATTTGTTCATCTTTAAATGATAACCAAAAGCAAGATTGAAATAATTTGTACTCATGCTTCCGTCTCCCGCTTTATCAGAATAAAAACTTACTCCCGCTCCAAAATGTCCCTGGTTCCTTTTTTCCCATAAGCGCATATCGCCGCTTCCGTACATGGTTGTAAATCTCGCGTTAGCTGACTTCCACTGATCTTTATAGGCAAGATTCACCTGGCCCATGTAGTTTGCTCCAGCCAACGCAGGGTTCAATGCCAGCGGCGACATCTGCTGCTGTGAAAAGTGCACATCTTGTGCATTCGCAATAGTAAACAGAAACAACGCGATTATTAAGAAAAGATTTTTTGCTTTCATGTGTTGAATTTTCTAAATCATTATTATTTGATCAGACTGATGTTCCCTTTTTTCTCGACCTCTTCTCCACTTTTTAATTTCGCTTTCAAGTGGTATCCAAATACCGCGCTGAAAAGAGCCTGGCCTTTGTAAGTTCCATCCCAACATAATCCGGGATCTGTGCTCTCGAAAACTTTTTCTCCCCAACGGTCAAAAATACTGAACACCAATTCTGTCACGCATTGCGCGCCATAGAGACAAAACTCATCATTCGCTCCATCATTATTCGGAGAGAATGCAGTTGGAACATAAAGATCGCCGCAGTCCAGAACCTTTACATAAATGTTTACGCATGCAGAATCATTACAACCCTGCGCGTTTGTTCCGTAAACACAATAAATAACCATGCCTGTATCCACCGGCGTTACAGTAATGCTGCTTGCTGTATTTCCTGTTCCTGTCCATGAATAAGTCAATCCACCGCTCGCAGTTAAAACGGATGATTCGCCTTCGTAAATTGAATTTGGAATGGCAGTTACAGAAACAGTTGGTCCTGCTGCAATTGTTACTGAAACAGTTGCTGTGCTTGAACAACCTGCATTGGTTACAGTTACAGAATATGTTCCGCTCAGCGTTGTAGTAATATTAGATACTGCAGGATTTTGCTGCGTTGAAGTAAATCCACCTGGACCGCTCCAACTGTATGATGTGCCACCGCTTGCTGTTAACTGCAATGTTCCTCCTTCACATAACGGGCCGTTGGCTGTTGCAGTTGCTGTTGGTCCACCATTGTTATTTACAATAACTGTTACTGTTACAGAACATGAATTCGCGTCGGTAACCGTGCAGCTGTATGTTCCGGCTGCAAGACTTGAAATTGTAGTAGTTGTTTGTGAACCTGGCTGCCATAAATAAGTGAATGTTCCTGCACCGCCTGATGCATTGACTGTTGCTGTTCCATCACTCTGACCACAACTTGCATTGGTTGATGTTGTTGCAGTTGTAATTGCAGATGGTTGAGTGACTGTGACAGTCTGTGATGATATACATCCCGCTCCATCAGTTACGACACAGGTGTATGTTCCGGCAGCAAGTGATGTTGCTGTGGATGCAGTACCACCTGATGGCTGCCAGTTATATGTTAGTGTTCCTGTTCCACCTGTTGCATTTACAGTTGCGCTTCCGTTACTTCCTCCATTACAGCTTACATTAGTTTGAGATGAGAGAGAAACTGTTGCGCCACCGCTGCTGTTTACAACAACTGCAACTGTGTCTGTACACGAATTGGCGTCTGTTATAATACATATATATGTGCCTGCGCTTATGTTAGTAATTGATGACGTTGTTGCGCCGCCAGGATTCCATGAGTAAGTAAATGATCCAGCGCCACCACTTGCATTCACAGAAGCAGATCCAGTTGATGCTCCGCATCCTGAATTTGTACTTGCAGTAGTTGTGCTGATAGCTGTTGGTTCAGTTATTGAAACTGTTTGTGTTGATGTACATCCTGCACCGTCAGTAATTGTGCAGGTGTATGTTCCCGCTGCCAATCCGCTTGCAGTTGCTACAGTTCCTCCTGAAGGTAGCCAGTTATAAGTTAATGTTCCGGTACCGCCTGTTGCGTTTACTGTTGCCGATCCGTTTGTTCCTCCATTGCACAAAACGTTTGATTGAGATTGCAGAGAAACGGTTGCGCCGCCTGTACTGTTTACAAGAACTGTAACTGTGTTCGTACACAAACTTGCGTCAGTAACAACACAAGTATATGTTCCGCCTGCAAGATTTGAAATTGATGATGTTGTTTGCCCGCCTGGCGACCAGGAATAACTTAGCGTTCCTGTACCGCCGCTTGCAGTTACACCCGCTGTTCCGTTAGATGATCCGCAACTCGCGCTTGTACTGGTTGTGGATGTGGTGATTGCCGTTGGCTCTGTAAGTGAAACTGTTTGGGTTGAAATACAGGTTCCATCATTCACTGTTACAGTATAAACTCCAGCGGCAAGTCCACTCGCGGATGCTGCAATTCCGCCTGATGGCGCCCACGAATAAGTATAAGATCCACTGCCGCCGCTTGCGCCGACTGTTGCAGCACCATCACTTCCTCCATTACAGGTTACGTTAGTTTGAGATGACAGCGTAACTGTTGGTCCTCCTGTATTATTTACAACAACTGTAACTGCAACAGTACAACTGTTCGCATCAGTAACTGTGCATGAATAAGTTCCGGCTGCAACGTTACTGATAGTTGAAGTTGTTGCACCGCCAGGCATCCAGGAATAAGTCAGCGCACCTGTTCCTCCACTTGCATTTACCGTGGCAGATCCGTTTGAAGATCCACAGCTTGCATTGGTGCTTGCAGTTGAAGTTGTGATTGCAGCTGGTTGTGTTATTGAAACAGTTTGTGTTGAATTGCAGGTTCCATCATTAACCGTTACGGTGTAAACAGCCGCAGCGAGTCCGTTTGCAGTCGCAGCAGTTCCGCCTGATGGTGCCCACGAATAAGTATAAGATCCGCTGCCGCCGCTTGCGCCGACTGTTGCAGCACCATCACTTCCTCCATTACAGGTTACGTTAGTTTGAGATGACAGCGTAACTGTTGGTCCTCCTGTATTATTTACAACAACTGTAACTGCAACAGTACAACTGTTCGCATCAGTAACTGTGCATGAATAAGTTCCGGCTGCAACGTTACTGATAGTTGAAGTTGTTGCACCGCCAGGCATCCAGGAATAAGTCAGCGCACCTGTTCCTCCACTTGCATTTACCGTGGCAGATCCGTTTGAAGATCCACAGCTTGCATTGGTGCTTGCAGTTGAAGTTGTGATTGCAGCTGGTTGTGTTATTGAAACAGTTTGTGTTGAATTGCAGGTTCCATCATTAACCGTTACGGTGTAAACAGCCGCAGCGAGTCCGTTTGCAGTCGCAGCAGTTCCGCCTGATGGTGCCCACGAATAAGTATAAGATCCGCTGCCACCACTTGCGCTTACTGTTGCAGCACCATCACTTCCTCCATTACAGGAAACATTTGTTTGTGATGAAAGAGAAACTGTTGGTCCGCCTGAATTACCGACAACAACTGTTACTGCGACTGTACAACTGCTTGCATCAGTAACAGTACATGAATACGTTCCCGCAGACAAAGAATTGATAGTAGATGTTGTTTGACCTCCGGGCAGCCACGAATAAGTCAGCGCACCTGTTCCTCCACTTGCATTTACCGTTGCTGATCCGTTTGCAGAGCCACAGCTTGCATTGGTGCTTGCAGTTGAAGTTGTGATTGAAGTTGGTTGTGTTATTGAAACAGTTTGTGTTGTTGAACAGGATCCATTGGTGATAGTACAAGTATAACTGCCGGCAGCTAATCCGTTTGCAGTTGCCGCAGTCCCTCCCGCCGGCGCCCACGAATATGTGTTCGATCCAGAGCCTCCTGTTGCATTTACAGTTGCCGACCCATTGCTGCCTCCAAAGCAACTAACATTTGTTTGCGACAAAAGTTGCGGCGTTAAGCTACATGCTGTACAGGATGGAAGTCCAGCGGAACTTGCAATGTAAGCGCTGTCACCACCACTGTTAATCACATACATTGGATAAGAGCCTGTAGTTGGATCAATTGTGCTGCCGGTTGCAAAACTTGTCCAACTGGTTACCGGCGCGCCTGCTACTGTAAAAGGTCCGCAGTAAGTTCCGAAACCAGAAACACAAGGTGTAGTTGTTGTTTGCTCGTACCAGGTAAACGGTCCGGTGCCGGTTACTGTAAGATTTCCGTTTGATTCAATACAAACCGGAAGAAACTGGCAGTTGTTGACAGTAATAGAAATTGATTGACTTCCGCAGGTAAGCGAATACGTGATTACATGCGTGCCCACTCCCGCAACAGAAGGATCAAATGTTCCGGTGCTTGCATTTGTAATTCCGGTTCCGCTCCACGTTCCGCCGGCAGTTGCCGCTGTTAATGTAAACGGCGCGTCTGAAGCACACTTCTCGCCGGGAATACAAATGGTTGCATCACAACAGGTGAGTGTAAGAACAGAACATGCAGCTGCGGAAAATACCTGAACATAGCCCGTGCGGTTTGCAGTTGACGAAGTTCCTGTTGATCCGGAAGCAATCACATCTCCGTTTGTATTTACATGAACATCGTAAACATTGAACGAACAGGTATATGTTGCAACCTGATTTAAATTCTGATCAAATTTTACAACCTGGTTTTTTGATCCGACATACACGTTTCCGCAGGCGTCAATATCAATTCCACTATTGGATACAGTGTTTCCGCCGAGGAACACACTATTAAGCGCGCCGCCGGGTATTGTAGCTGTTGCAAGAACAGCCAATGTGTTCAGGTCGCGTTTTTGTATCTGGTTTCCTTTATTTACAAAAACATAATTTCCGTCCGCACGAATTCCCATTATACCGGAATTATCAAAACGGTAATCCTCACACTTGTATCCGAAATCTACACCATTATTAATTTTGTAAAGAGAAGTTTGTCCGCCCGGGCACAGGTTAAAGTTTTGATTGATGCTACCAATGGTATCATGAGTCAGAAAATAATATTTTCCATTCACGCATGACGAAATTGAACGTACCTCCTGGAGATTGGGAGGAATGCTTGACATAGGACCAACAGCAACAGAAGCCTGCGCGGTTATATTTCCGGTTGCCACATCCACATTGTAAATAACAGCCTGAAGACCCATGAGCGGTCCGCCTGTTCCACCAATAACGAGTTTACTCTGATCACAATTAAAAACAATGTTCCAGAATTCAGCGCTTGACAAAATTCCGCCAGGGCTCGCGTTGTTCCAGACGAGATTTCCGGCGTTATCAATTTTCTGTATCTGCGCAACCGAACCCGCTGTTACATACGAGTTGCCCGCATTATCAGTTGCAAAAGTTCCAAGCCAGCAGTTCGACGTATCATACGGTGTAGTGTAGGTCCATTGTAAAGTTCCGGTTGAGTTGTACTTCATCAGTTTCATCTGACTTCCGGGAGTTTGAGATGCGCCTCCACCTATGATATAAACGTTGCCAGCTCCGTCGTATTCGCATTCCCATACGCAGTGCCATGTTGTGGTGCCAAATGTTGGTGATTGCACCCATGGATCAATAATTACAGTGCGGGATCTATCATAAGCCTCAAGTGAAAAAGAAACTGATTGTTCGCTTTTAGAATATTTTGAACTGATGGTCGAGTTACGGTTATCCGCATAAAATGTTACGGGCGCGTGATCAATTATGTCACCGAATTTTGTTGGAATATGCAGGTTGGAATTTTTGATGGAAATATTTTTATCATAATCCATTTTAAGCAGAGAGACATCGGCTCCCGGATGAAGAATGACTGAATATTTAATTCCGTTATCAGGATGAAATTCATATTCAACATCAATATTCGGGTACAGGTTGCGGTAAATAATTTTTTTATACGCCCTGATATTATTGATATTGCGCTGATTATTTCCAAAGTCCTTTAATGAATAACTGTAATAGTCCGAAACCGCTTCAACTCCCTCAATGGTTACAGCAGCATTGGCATTACTCCACTGGAAAGAAGCAATGTCCCAATCGGATTCAACACGATGCTCTTCTTCTTCATGTTTCTTGTATTCTTCAGCGGAGTTGAATTTCTTTTTCTTTTCGCGCTCGCGTTCTTCTTCGCTTTCCTTTTCTCTCCATTGTTTCAAAAAGGTATAATAAACTCCGCTACGGGTGAAGAAAACAGATTGTCCGGAATGATCAACAGCAAAAAGCACTTCATCAGAACTTCCAGGTACCTTAAACTGTCCTTTGTTTTCAATAAAGACCTTTGCAGGTTCCATTTTTATATTCCATCCTGCAGATCTCTGCGCAAAAGCGTTCAGAGATACCAGGAAAAATAAAAGTGAGGCAGTGATAAATTTATTCATTGTAAGGGCAATTGGAATAGTAAAAATAGCCCCAATGGTATTGACGACACGTGGTGGTTACCCCTCACTTACCAGATTAACAAATGTGATTTTAACAGCTAAAACACCTATCGGAGCTTATTGCTTTTGAGTCTTGATATATGCCTGCCAATATACCGCTCACTTGTAAGTAGTGCGGACTGAATTCGTCGTGCGTAGTGAATGGAATCCAATATTTCGCTCTGCTTCATCTCAACCAGATTTTTTTGCATTTCAATTATCTGCTTTTGTTTTTCAGCAACTCGAAAACGGTTAAACATAACTCCTCCAAAAACAAGCACAACTAAAATTCCTCCAAACAAAACATATTGCTGATTCCTTTTTGCTTTAAGTTCCGCGCGCTGTCTCGACAATTGCGCGGCAACTATTTCACTCTTCTTTGCATGAGCAACAGAATCAGCCGACATTTTCTTCCCGTATTCATATTCCATCTGATTTTTTATCGCGGCATTCCTGTTTTCCACATTTACAATACTATCCCGCATCACAATGTATAATTCATAATTCTCAAATGATCTTTTAAAATCTCCTTTGGCCTTGTAAATGATAGAGAGATATTTAGCCGCGCCACGTATCAGTTCAGGGTAACCAAGTTTCTTTCCAATTTCCAAAGACCTCGAAGCGTATGCAAGCGCTTTTGAATAGTCATTTCTTGCAATGTAAATACCTGCGATATTATTCAGCACCTTCGCCATGCCTTTTTTGTCGCCTGTTTTTTCCCGGATCTTAACGCACTCATTAAAACACTCAACAGCTTTTGAAACATTACCGGTTTTGTTATAGAGATATCCGAGATTGTTCAGACAATAAGCAACGCCGTTTTCTTCTCCTGCCGTCTTGCGAATTGCTAAACTGCGGTTATAACATTCCATCGCTTTGTCATATTTTCCCTGGTTATCGTAAATGTAAGCGATGTTGTTGAGCGCGCCGGCAATTCCTGCTTCGTCATTTATTTCTTCCAGCAACTTCATGCTTCTTAAAAAATATTCAAGTGCCTTTTCGAGTTCGGATTGACTATGATGAACCATTCCAATACTGTTTAAGATCGCGGCTATCTCTTTTTTATCTCCCAACCGCTCGCGAATGATTAGGCTCTGATCGAAATCCTTTAATGCCGAACCGATATCGCCTTTCTGCATCTTAACGTAACCGATATTATGCAAAACAACAGAAAAACTCCTCATGAAAAATTTCCGTTCCTCATCTGATAGATTTTTTGCATCAAGTTTTTTCTCCGAAATGCTTTTAGCCTGTTTCCAAATTAAAAGAGCTGAATCAGGATTACCATTGAATAAATATTCTCCGTATGCTGCAAGCAACAGACAACGCGTTGAATCATGTTTGGCTGAAAGAATCTCTCTTCTAAGTGAGTCGCCGGTGTTCGCACATGTGGTCACTGCGGTAAACGACAAAACAAAAAACAATTTTATTACGAAAGAATTTTTCATTTACTGTGTAGTCTTGAGAGATTTTTTCTAATATATCTTTCAGATGTAATAAGCGCGCGTTGAATCCTTCTGGCGTAATAAATGCTGTCCAGTATCTCTTTTTGCTTTTCTTCAACAATACTTTTCTGTAATTCAATAATTTTCTTTTGTTTTTGCGTGATGCGAAACCGCCCGTAAATAACGCCGGCAAAAACAAGAACAACCGCGAGTCCGCCAAACAAAGCATACTGCTGATTTCTCTTATCATTTAATTCCGCCTTTTGTTTTGCAAGCTGGGCGGCAGTAATTTCAGCAGATTTTGCGCGTACCACTGAGTCCGCAGCCATTTTCTTACCATAATCGTATTCTAATTTGGTTTTTATTGAAGCCCTGCGCGTGTTCTCGTTGTTCAGGCTATCTCTCATTTTTATAAACACCTCGTAATAATTCAGCGCGTTTTTAAAATCGCCTTTCTCTTTGTAAATCGTACTTAATTTATCACTTGCGTTTCTTATCAGTTCCGGATAGCCAATTTGCTCTCCGAGATGTAACGCGAGTTTACAGAATTCAATTGCCTTACTATAATTTTTCCGGCTAAGATAAAATGAACCCAAATCATTATATGCAAAGGAAAGCCCTTCGTTATCTCCAATCTCCTTCTGCATTTTCATGCTCTCATCATAATACTTCATGGCTTCTTCAATTTTTCCGGTATTAAGATTGAGTGCAGCAAGGTTGTAAAGTGTTGTTGCGTGAGATAATTTATCAGGTGGATCTGCTGTCTGATGCATCTTCAGACTCCTGGTGTAATATTCAAGCGCTTTTTCCGCTTCTCCACTATTTCGGTAGATCAGTCCAATATTCATCAAAGCCTGCGCTATTTTACTTTCCTCTCCAATCTCTTCACGAAGTTTCAGGCATTTAAAAAAATTGTCAAGCGCGCTTTTATCATCGCCTTGTTTTAAATAGATATATGCAATGTTATTTATGGTTGTAGAGGCACCCTGCTTATGCCCTATCTGCTCCTGTATCTTCAAACTGCTACTTAAAAATTCAAGCGCCTTTTCAATGTTTCCCTGGTTATAATAAACAAAACCAATGTTGTTCAGAATATCCGCGTGATACAAGGATAAAACTCTGGTACTTTTTTCGTCTGCTCTTTTCTTCATTACCTCACAATCTGCACGCAACGAATCCAAGAACGGTATCCTGAATATTGATCCGTATTGACCAATGTCAAACCTCAGCCTTATTTTTTGCGTGTCTGAAGTTGATAGCAAAAGAAGATTCTGCAGGCTGTCAACAATCTTGTTTTGTGATTTAAGATTAAATCCAAGTAACATTAACAGTATTGAAAAATAAACAAAAGAGCGCATTTTCAGTTTTTATTTAACCGTTCTAAATGTTTTATAATATATTTTTCATTCGTGATCAAAGCCTGCTGGATTCTCCTCGCGTAATAAATTGAATCGAGCACCTCTTTTTGCTTTTCCTCAACAAGATGTTTCTGCTTCTGAATAAGCAGATTCTTTTCTTCCAGCAATCTGTTCGCTTTTCGCTTCTCCAGAAAACTTCTGAATATAAATGCGGCCAACAGGAATAAAAGTACAAATCCAATTATAAAATAGTTCCTTTGTGTTTTCTGACTCTTCAACGCTTCCGCGCTTATGGCATCTTTCTTTTCCTGCTCCGCTCTCTGCTGACTTTCTTTTTTGTCAAATTCATACTGCATCTGTGCCTTTACGGATTTCTTCGTGTTCTCTTCATTGCTTATACTGTCCCGGTATTGAATGTACAATTGATAATGATGAAAAGCTTTTTTGTTTCGGCTTGTGACTTCATATAAATCACTGTATAACATATGTACATCACGCAGAAATGGTATAGCGTTAGTTTCCCGCGCGAGTTTCTCCGCCGAAAAAATATTTTTCTCCGCCAGGTCATATTTTTTCGTCTCAATATAAACCTGGGCAATATTACAATAGTTTGCTATCAATCCGGGTTTACGACCAAGATCCATATTCAGGTTTAAAGCTTTATTAAAAGACTCCAGCGCCTTACGATAAATGGAAAACGCGAGTAATTTGTTATTATTTCTGATAGCTGAGTCTGCGGAAGACAAATATGTCAACCCTATATTACTATAGATCTGCGCCTGACCGGTGTGATTCCCTGTTTCGTTATGAATTTGTAAAGCGCGGTAAAAATATTCATTGGCGAGTTCTAATCTTTTCTGATCAAAATATACGGAAGCGATATTGCCCAGAATATCACCTTTCAGGTAGAACTCATCATTGTCTTCACAGATCTTTAAAGCTTTATTAAAAAAATCAAGCGCAGGATTGAAATTCTTATCTTTAAAATGAATGAGCCCGATATTCATCAGACAATTGATCTGTGTTTTCAGATTTGCGGTTTCTTCGCTTATTTTCAACGCGCGGAAATAATATTGTATTGCGGAAGCATTATCTCCCAGTTCAGAATAAACCACGCCGAGATCACTCAGTGTCATTGCGAGAAACTGTTTTTCACCCAGATCTTCATCCAGCTTTAAAGTAACAGACAAACGGTTCAATGCCGCGGAGTAATCTCCCTGCAAAGAATACACATTTCCCAGATTTCCGCATGCTGTTGATTTTAGACGCTTAGCCGCTTTAAGTTCTCTCGCGTCTGCAGGTGCATTCATAACTTTGTCGGCAAACTTAATTGCTTCGTTATAATTAGAGATCGCTTTTTCGTTATTACCTGTAATATAATACACGCGCCCGATCTGGTTCAATGACTGGCCCCTTTTTAAATCGCTGTTGAGTTTATCCGCCAAAAGTTTTGCCTGAGTTTGAAAATAAAGCGCGGTGTCAGGATCAATTTTTGCAATAATCCTTCCGAGTGTAAGCAACGTTGCAAACCTGCTTGTATCATGCTGGGACGTTTTCAATAAAGCAAACAGTGAATCGGCTTTTCTATTCTGCGCATAGGAAATTTCTGTGACAGCAAATAAAATTGTCAATACAAATAAATATTTCTTTATAAACCGCCTCATTTTTTTGTCAGCCTGAGCAAATTCTTTTCAATGTATCTCTCATTTGTTATAAGCGCGCGCTGAATGCGTCTTGCATAATATATACTGTCAAGCACTTCCTTTTGTTTTTCTTCCACCTCATGTTTCTGCTGTTCAATTAAAATATTCTTTTGCGCGAGTTCCTTATTCGCTTTCTTTTTAACAATAAAACTCCTCAAGATTATCACCGCGAGCGCGAACACCAGAACAAATCCTGCAATAAAATAATTTCGTTGCGCTTTCTGGTTCTTCAACTCTTCTTCTGCTATCGCGTCTTTTTTCTCCTGTTCGGCCCTGGAAACAGATTTCTTCTTGTCAAAATCATATTGCATCTGGGCCTCAACAATTTTTTTTGTGTTTTCTTCGCTCAGAAGGCTATCCATATATAGTATATGCATTTTATATTCCTTCAGCGCCTCGTTCCATCTCCCTAGTGCGCTGTCAGATTTGGCGAGACCTGAATAAATGCTTGCTATCTTCTCTTTATGACCAATTTTTAAAGCGTATATAAGTCCCTTTAGAAACCAGTTCCTGCTCTGGCTAAACTGAGACTCTTCCATATACAGCATTCCAATAAGATTGCAGGAACCGGCTACACCATGCATATCTCCTATCTGTTCGCGCATACGCAACGAAATTCGGCTAAATTCGAGCGACTTTTTAAGGTCCTTCTTAGACAAATACATCATCGACAAATTGTTGTAAAGCAAAGCAACGGCGTGTTTATCTTTCAGCTCTTCGCTTATTTTTAAAGACAACTGTTGGTACTTGATTGCTTCATCGTAATAGTTTTGCTTGGCATAAACGGAGGCTATATTATTGTAAGAATTCGCAACTGAGCGAATATCTTTGGCAGCTTCATTAAATTTTAAGGCCTTCGTAAAGTTGCTTAGAGCTTCTTTAAAACCGTTCCGGGCTATATATACATTTCCGATATTGTTATATGTAATTCCCATTCCGTTTGTATCCTTTAATTCTTCCTTCACTTTTAATGATGCGAAATGGTTTTTCAACGCTTCCGCATAATTACCCAGCCTTTCGTGAATTACTCCAATATTATTAAATGAAACTCCCATTCCCGCTGTATCCTTTATTACTTCCTTTATTTTTAATGATGCAAAGTGATTGCTTAATGCTGCCTGATAATTAGACATCCTTTCATAAAGTATCCCTATATTATTATAGCTCATGGACATTCCTCTCTTGTCATTTATTTCTTTTTTCACACTTAGTGAAGCACAGTTATACTTTAGTGCCTCAGCGTAGTCTGCCAGAAAATGATAAACAACTGCTATCTGGTGATAGACATCTGCCATGCAAACTCTATCATTAATTTTCCTTGAATTTGCCAGCGCCGAATTAAAATTTTCAAGCGCTTTGGAATAATCACCAAGTTTCCGGTGAATTAACCCCGTGCTTATTTCTGCGCGGGATTTCAATTTTAAAATCTCTTTCTTTTCGGTAGATTTCGTTTCTGTAACAATCACGTCACAAAGTGACGCCGCTACGGCAGAATATTGCAGCGCCTTGGCATTGTCTTTCTGTTTTGAAAAAGCCTGTGTGAGTTCAATCAATATCTTAACCTTGTTGGTGTCATCGCTTTGCGTATTCAGCAGAGACAAAAGCGAATCCACTTTCTGCGCCGTCAATGAAGTGAATGTAAAAACGCATATCAGCGTAATTAATAGCCGTTGTAGAGAATATTCTTTTAGCATCCCTAAAATGTAATCTGGCAAGTAGACAATTTTCTCCCTGGAAACAGCCTGAAATTATTAATATTACGGCTTTTGAAGATAAGTATTAGCACCTATATTCCCTATTCTTAACAAAGGAAAGGTCAAAAACTGTTTTTGACCGGACTTACATTTCGACAAATGATAGAATGTCTTTCAAAAAGAGCAAATAAAAAACCCCGCTCTTTTTTAAAGCAGGGCTAATATTGATCAATTTTGTTTTTATCCATTCAACGCTTCCGCGCCGGCAACAATTTCGAGGATCTCTTTTGTGATCGCGGCCTGTCTTGCCTTATTGTAAGTCAATTTCAACTCACGTAACATTTCCTTCGCGTTGTCCGTCGCCTTGTGCATTGCCGTCATTCGCGCTCCATGCTCAGAAGCATTTGAGTCGAGCAATGCTTTAAACAATTGTGTTTTCAATGAACGCGGGATGAGATCACTGATAATGAATTCCAGGTCAGGAGAAAAAATATAATCTGCGGTCGACTTTTTGGTTGCTTTATCTTTTTTCTGACTATCTGCAGATTGCACCGGTAAAAACTGCTCCGCCTGCGTTACCTGCACAGCCGCATTTTTGAACTGATTGTAAACAAGTACAATCTTATCAAACTTTCCGTCAGTGTAAGTTTTCATTATCGCTTCCGCAACTGGACGCACTCTGTCAAACGTAAGGTTATCAAACAACGTATTCAGTTCTGAAGGAATATCGCCACCATTATAATAAACCGGGGTTCTCCTGAAGGCATCATTTACTTTTTTTCCGATACAAACCACGGAAACATTTTTTCCCGCGTATTCATTACGGATAAGGCTATTTGTCTTTTTTATGACGTTTGCATTAAACGCTCCTGCCAAACCGCGGTTAGATGAAATGGCCACAACAAGAATATTTTTTTCTTCGGAAGATTTCTTCGAATAAGCGGTTTCAGATCCGCCGAGACTTTCTGAAACATTCTGTAAAATCTCTTTCAGCTTGTTGGCGTACGGACGCATTGTTGTTATAGCATCCTGCGCGCGCTTAAGCTTTGCAGCACTCACCATCTTCATTGCAGAAGTAATCTGCGAGGTGCTGTTAACCGAGGTTATTCTTGTGCGTACTTCTTTTAAGTTTGGCATCTTTATCTGTTTTTCGTCCCGACGCTACGGTAGGGAACTGCGATTTGAAGTTCGATGTTTGATGTTGCTTCCAACATCACATTAACTCCGTAAATCATTAACCTTGTTTAGCGTATCTTCTTGTTACTTCTTTTACAACTGCTTCAACAGTATTGGTCAGATTATCGTTGAACTGTCCCGCTTTAAACTGATCGAGCACGTCTTTGTGTCTCACTTCCATTACATCAAGAAGTTCTTTCTCCGCTTCTCTCACTTTATTTACAGGAACATCTCTGAACAAATTCTTGGTACCGCAGTACATTACAACAACCTGTTGCTCAACACGCAAAGGAGAAGCCTGATTCTGCTTCAATAACTCTACGTTACGCGAACCTTTATCAAGTACCGATTTTGTTGCAGCATCGAGATCAGAACCGAATTTAGCGAACGCTTCAAGCTCACGATACTGTGCCTGGTCAAGCTTTAAGGTACCCGCAACTTTCTTCATTGGTTTGATCTGCGCGTTACCACCCACACGCGATACGGAAATACCAACGTTAATGGCAGGACGAATACCCGCGTTAAATAAGTTCGACTCAAGGAAGATCTGTCCGTCAGTAATAGAAATTACGTTTGTAGGAATATAAGCGGATACGTCACCCGCCTGTGTTTCGATAATTGGCAATGCAGTTAACGATCCGCCACCTTTCACCAATGACCTGATCGTCTCAGGAAGATCATTCATGTTTTTTGCGATCTCGTCGTTGGCGTTGATCTTAGCGGCACGCTCTAATAAACGGCTATGGAGATAGAACACGTCACCAGGATACGCTTCACGTCCTGGAGGACGACGAAGAAGAAGTGACACCTCGCGGTAAGCAACTGCTTGTTTAGACAAGTCATCAAACACGATCAATGCAGGTCTTCCGGTATCACGGAAATATTCACCAATTGCAGCGCCGGCAAATGGAGCGTAGAACTGCATTGGAGCAGGATCAGAAGCTGTTGCAGCAACAACTACTGTGTAGGCCATTGCACCGTTTTCTTCAAGTGTACGCACAACGTTTGCAACCGTAGAACCTTTTTGTCCTATTGCAACGTAAATACAGAACACTGGTTTTCCAGCGTCAAAAAATTCTTTCTGATTGATGATGGTGTCAATCGCAACTGTTGATTTTCCGGTCTGACGATCACCGATGATCAACTCACGCTGACCTCTTCCAATCGGAATCATAGCGTCGATAGCTTTGATACCAGTCTGAAGCGGCTCGTTTACCGGCTGACGGAAAATTACACCTGGGGCTTTACGCTCAAGTGGCATTTCGTATGTTTTTCCTGAAATTGGGCCTTTACCATCAATTGGATTTCCAAGTGTGTCCACAACACGACCGCACATTCCATCACCAACATTAATAGAAGCGATACGGCCAGTACGTTTGCAGGAGTCACCTTCTTTAATATCGGAATATTCTCCAAGCAACACCGCACCAACGTTATCTTCTTCAAGGTTAAGTACTATTCCTTTAAGCCCTTTTTCGAATTCGATGAGCTCACCGCTCTGAACTTTCGAAAGTCCGTATATGCGAGCAATACCGTCACCAACCTGCAGTACGGTACCGGTTTCTTCCAGTTCAGCTTCAGTTTTGAAGCCTGAAAGTTGCTGTCTTAAGATTGCAGATACTTCTGCTGGTTTTACTTCTGCCATTTCGTTTGTCGTTTATCGTTAGTCGTTTATCGTTATTATTAAAATTCTCTCACAAATGGATTTTCTGAAAAATTCTTCCTCAGATCGTTCAGCTTTCTAAGGATAGTAGCGTCGATTTGTCTGTCACCAACTTTTACTTTGAAACCGCCGATGAGGCTCTTATCAATTTTCTCTTCCAGTTCAACTTCTCCGGTAGCTGCTTCTTTAATTTTAGCAAGCAATTGTTGTCTTGCAGCAGGATCAAGTCCTGAAGCCGAAACAACAACAGCAGTAGTAATGTTTTTGAACTTCTTGTATTGCTCAACAAACGCTTTTGAAATATCGTCCAGTAATCCTTCACGTCTTTTCTCACACATCAACATCATAAAACTCATTGTGATGGGACTGATCTTTCCTTCAAAAATCTGTTTCAAAATAGTTTGCTTCTTATCCGTTTTAATAATTGGATTTTCAAGCATGTTTACAAAATCATCGTTGGAAACAGAAACCGACTTAATGAGAGTCATATCTCCGTAAACCTGTTCCAGCTTTCCGTTATCCAGGGCCAGATCAAGTAAAGATTTCGCGTATCGTGTTGCAACTACCATTTTCGTTCGTCGTGTGTTGTTTATAGTTAGCCCTAAAGCAAACCATGTTTTAATTCGTGGTCAAATTAGTTAAGGTTAACGTCCTTAATCAAGGTACTTACCAGTTTCTTCTGTTTTTCATCGTCAGAAAGAGTTTCTTTCAAAATCTTTTCTGCTATCTCGATTGAAAGAGTAGCAACCTGGTTCTTCAATTCAGTAATTGCGGCAAGCTTTTCGTTCTGGATCTGCTCGCGGGCAATTCCTATCAGACGATCCGCTTCAGTCTTAGCTTTTGTTTTAGCTTCGTTGATCATTGTTTCGCGGGTTTCTCTCGCTTCTTTCAGCATAATATCGCGTTCCGCGCGGGCCTGATTCAACAACTTCTCATTATTCGCCTGAAGTTCCTTCATTTCTTCTTTTGCTTTCTCAGCGCGCGACAAAGCATCTTCGATCTTTGTTTCACGTTCTTTCAGCATGGTCAGAATCGGCTTCCACGCAAATTTCTTCAACAGGAAAAGCACGATAAGGAAAGTCAACAGCATCCAGAACATCAAACCAAATTCAGGCTGTACGAGTGGAATTTTTAGCAGATACATGTTTATTGTATTTATTTATTATTACCGCTTTCGCGATTTAATTCTTTTCTTTTTGTTTCTTAATCACTTTCGTTCAATAACAAAGAACAAAGGCGATAACCAACCGTTACCGCCTTTGAAATTTTACTTCACGAACAACACGAGCAGTGCAATAACCATCGCGAAAAACGCAGCACCTTCAACAAGGGCAGCGGCGAGGATCATGTTTGCACGGATGTCGTTAACAGCTTCTGGCTGACGGGCAATTGATTCAAGTGCTGAACCGCCAATGCGGCCAATACCTAAACCTGCACCAATTGCAGCTAAACCTGCTCCTGCAGCAGCAACACCATTAGCTAATGGAGTGGCTTCTTGTAATAATGTAGTTAACATGAAACTATATTTATTTGGTTAAACAATTCCCCTTTTTTCTAAAAGGAGCAAAAATTCTTAAATAACATCAATTTTTGAAGGCTCCGGCACCGCGTGACCCTGAGAATCGTGCTCATGTTCATGGTGACCCTCTTCAACCGCTCCGCCAAAATACATGGCTGAAAGCAGTGTGAAAACGTAAGCCTGTAAAAACGCAACTAACAATTCCATTACAAACATAAAAATGGCGAAGGCGAGTGATACAACAGAAACTCCAAGTCCCGCGCCAGCGTTCATTTCTCCGAATATGAAAATGAGTGACAAAAATGCAAGAGCGATAATGTGTCCGGCGGTGATGTTCGCAAATAACCGGACCATCAATACAAATGGTTTCAAAAAC
>CBIHPU010000016.1:0-18520 GCA_966211935.1 uncultured bacterium
TACAATTACTTTTGAAGCGGAATACATTTTTCCGTCGTTGCAGATGGCAGTGGCGATGTTTTTCTTCCATCTTATTTTTTTTACCGGTGTGGATGAATACAGGTAGCAGTTATTACTTTTGCAGGCGTCCGCAAGGGCAGTTATCATTGTACCGTATCCGCCTTCTACGCGATAGACTTCCCATTTTTCAACTTCCAGCCATTCTTTTCTGAACTGGAAAGTGCTGGCGAACTGAATGTCCGCCGCGTCGTAGCCTTCTACAAAAGATTTTACTGATTCGTAGAGTAATGTGTATTCTTCACCTGAAAAATTCTTTTCCAGGAATTCTTTTACTGTTACATCTTTTTCCAGTTCATTTAATTTTTCTTCAAGCAATTTATGATGTTCCGGTATGAGGTTTTTTTCTTTTTTCAGTTTTTCATTCTCTTGCTGCCAGATCTCGCCTTTAGCTTCTTTGTAAGAAAGTTTAAATTCTTTCAGCATTCGGAAAGTATAAGGCATTTTTCCATGAATGAATTCCGCGCCTGCTTCTGTTGGAAAACAAAAATGCTGATCGGTGAATGTTTCTATCCTTCCGCCAAACCGTGACCTGGCTTCCAGTAGTGTTACCTGTAAACCGTTTTTACTCAGTAGCCACGCCGCCGTCATTCCTGCAATGCCTCCTCCAATTATAATTACGCTGTTGTGGTCCATCAAAGACCATCATGTAAAAATCAGGCCCGTTGTTACGCGGAAACAAATCTTCATTATTCTTACTGATGAGTTTCTGAGTGAAATTTTCCCTCGTTGAACTTTAGCAATTTTTATAAAATGTAAAGGAAAAATTAATTTCACTTTCCTGATTTCAACCTGTTGAACAGATCGAGATATTTTTTAGTGCTGTCCACCTCACCCATATTCTGGTAAGTGAGCGCGATGAAATAAACAGAGTTTATCTGTGATGGATTTAATGAATATGCTTTTTTAAAATGTTTGATCGCTTCGGGGTAGCGTTTATTCATCGCCAGCGCGTTCGCATAATTAACTACCAGGTCGGCATAAGTTGAATCACGCTTTACACCTTCATAAAAATATTTTGCTGCGTTGGCGTAATCCTGTTTATTGAAATACGCGCTGCCGAGAAAATTAAATGTTTCTTTGAAGAAAAGTTTATTATTTACCAATAACGTATGATAATAGATTGAGCTGTCATACATTTTTGCCATGTAGTAAGCGTCGCCAAGGTTCGCGTACAAAGAGGAGTCGGCGCTTTTTCTTTTAATGGCTTCAAGCGTCGCACGTGCTGATTCAAGATAGCGTTTGCTCTTGTAATTTACTACACCAAGATTTATCCAGTGATTGGGATCACGCGGGTCAAGCTCAACAGCCTTCAGCAGGTAATTTCTGGAACTGTCAAGCATTTCTCTTTTTCGCGTTGTATCCGCCAGTTGAAGTCCATTATTCATCAGCACTGTTGCCGCGTTAAAGTTTGTACGACTGGAGTTCTTTGCCGTTTGCACGTCTTTCAGATAAAGCGAATCAGAAGTTTCCCAGTCAGGATTTCGCTTAACTGTTTTGAAAGAATAGAATGCAAGCAGTGGAAGCAGAAGTAAAAGCGGTGTGGGAGAAACGATATTTTTTTTATTCAGTTTCGATAAAAGAACGGCAATTGCAATTGCAAAGCCCAACGAAGGCGCGTATAAAAAACGATCCGCCGCCGTTGCTCCTATCAGTTTAAAAATATTGCTGGTTAGTGAAATGGTAATGAAAAAGAACAAGATGGCAAATGAGAGCAGGGGATTTTTTTTAAAAGTTCGGAACGCAACGAAGAGCAAAGCAATTGATGCGATCATTCCAAAAACCGAAAAGACATCTGCAAATCCTTTATTTGGAATTTGTGAAAAGGAATAATCGTAAGAAAATTCATAAGGATAAAACAGTTTAATAAGATAACGGCCAAGAATTCCGATTGCAGTTGCTTTCTCTGTCAGAAAATCGGGCGCGTCAATAAGTGAGTTGTGTCTCCAGTCGTAAACAACGCGTTCGCCTGATTTAGCAATAACAAACCAGTGAATTGCCAGCCACAGAAGTGTAACTGCAAAATGTGGAACGAGCGATTTTGCAATTGAAGGTATTTTTTTATCCCTGAACTGAAATAAAAGAAGACCAAGTATAGGTAAAAATAAAACTCCGCCCTCTTTACTCATAAGTGAAAGGAACAAAAAGAAGGAAGAGAGCAGATTATTTTTCAAATTGTTTTTGTCGGCGGCTTGCAGTAAAAATATACCGCTCAGTGTGAAAAAAAGGAAGCAGAGAATTTCGTCGCGGCTCTTTATATTGGCAACAACTTCTGTGTGGTAGGGGTGTACGGCAAAAATCAAAGTTGCAAGTACGGGTATCCAGCCTGAATAATTTTTTAAAAGTAAATTGAGAAAGCGATAGAGTAACAAAATGCTGAATGCGTAAAGGAGCACATTCATAAAATGATGAATTTTCGGACTACCATCTCCAAATTCATATTCAATGGCAAACATGATCATGCTCGCCGGACGGTACAACCCCGCGTTTTCGCTCCAGAATCCTTCCCAGTAAAATGTGGTGAGTAATTTCGGAATGCCTGAAACTCCTTCCTGCACAAATTTATTTTGGGTGATCACTGCAACATCGTCCAGCGCGTAATCGTAACTTAAGGTCTGAGCGTATAGAAGAAACGCGAAAACAGGCAGCACAATTGTCCACAAACGTGAATCGAGCAGAGGAGAAGTAATTAAAGGAGATTTGAAATTTTTCGGATGAGCGCTGCCGCTTACTGGAATTTTTTTGTTCTTCTTGCTCATATAACCGAAAAGAAATTGAACAGACGGTAGTGTTAATACATTACGACAAACTTACCTTTTATCAGTTTGCCACTTGCGGTGTACATTCTGAAAAAATAAATTCCGGTTTGTTTAAACCACGAAAGTGGTAAGGGTGTTTGTTCGGCAACAATATTATACTGCATGTATCGCTCGGTACAACTCGCGTTTGAAATATCCAGTATCCAACTCTCGCCTTCCGGATTTTTAAAAGTAAGTAAACTGTTGTCGTTTAGTGGATGAGGATAAATAACATAACTGCCATTGTCCTGGCCAAAATCGTAAATAATAATCTGAGATACCGTTGCACCATAAGACACGAGTTTATAAAAATTTTTTCCGTTTGCGTCGGGCTGGTTATGCTGGAAATAATAGTACTCGGCTGCGCCGCTCGTTCCAACTGTAGTAGGAACAGTATAGATCATGCTGGATGTTGTTTTAAAACTATCGGTACTCCAGAAAAGTTCAAGATCGGAACAGGCCAGCGAGGAGGCGCCAACTGTCCAGGTAATATTGAGCTGCGAAGAGTTAATGGGTTGAACGGTAAAGCTTTCAATACTTACCTGTGCTGAGTTTAAGAAAGGAATAAAAAGTAAAGTCAACAATATTTTTTCCCAAACCTTGGTCATGTGTTTAAAGTTACAAAATAAACGTTTATGAAACAGGTAGTTTTTTTCGGAATTCCTTACTGTTCTCTTTGAGTAAATGAAGTCTGCGTTATGTTTTTAACTAATTTTCGGAATCTAAATTTATTATGCGCGGAATAATTTTTTTCTTTCTTCTCGCCGGATTGATGAATCCGGTTTTCTCCCAGTTGACCATGAGCAAAGCCATTTCAGGGTGGGGACTCCAAAACAACCAAGGTGAATGGATTTTTAAGCCGGAGAATGATACGATAATGCGCTTTACCATAAACGACAGTCTTGGCACTGTAAACACCTTTTATCTAGGTATAAAAGGAGAATTGGGTACTACTTTATGTGATGAATCGAATGAATTTTTGAACGATCCGTTTTTTTCAGGAGGTGATTTTCTTCTCACAGACTCATCCGGCTCTCTGGTGTATACCATTAATGATTTACAGGTTTCATTTGCTTTTTTGGGTGATCTTCCCTATACGCGTCAGATTTCAATTAATAAAAATCCATGTTACCTGCGGCATGAACTTGGCGTTATTTATGATCGCGTTTATCCTTCAGATTTTCTTGTAAGAAAAGGAAACTATTATGGAATAATCAATCACAAACCAGGATTAAAAACAATAGTTGATCTGGTTTATGATACTGTGATTGTGAACACATACCCCGTTAAATATTATAGCTGCCGTTCAAAAGGTAAATATGATTATTACCTGGGGAACGGAACGAAAATAAATGATACACCAGCTGATACACTCTATGAATTTTATCTCTGGACTACAGGGCCGGATGGAGATTATGAAATAGATGGAAGGCGCTTATTCTGCCTGCTCACCGGTTCAAAAACAACTTCGGTTCCGTTAATGGAGGAAATTGAAACATTCGCTTATAATCCTGAAACCGGCGAAGAGGAAACTTATTTCTTGTTAAGTAAAGTCGATCTGCCAAAAATTTCTGGAGGCTCATTGAAATTGTTTAATGAGAAATTTGAAGTGCTGGATGAAAATGTGGAGGATCTGGCCCTTAGTTATCAATTCGATCGTTATGAAGAGCAGAGCAGCGGGCCTACAGATTACATTTTTCATATTCTCTCGCAAAATGACACAACAAATGCCGTCCGAAAAGAGGACTCATTTTACAGGACTCCCGGAAAAATTTCCCCAAATTCTATTGGCGCGGTGAAGAAAAATGGCGTATGGAAAGTATATAACATGACGAAATATAAAGCTATTCCTGATTTGAAGTTTTCCGGGGAACATCTGCAGAAAATAAAAAAAGCCGGTGGCACCTGGGCAATGCGTTCTGACGGAAAATTTTGTCTGGTTGATACAAACGGCATTTTATTAAATGATTGTGATTATGATGATATCAGCACGTTCAGCCAGGTCAACTTTGGTAATGATTCGGTTTTTCTGTTAGGATACATTGGGCAGTTCAAAAAGAACGGAAAGTGGGGGCTAACTGATGACAAGGGAAGGATCGTGGTTAAACCTAATTATTCCGGAATTGTTCAGACGTATCATGGAACATATTTGGTGAATACCAATGGAAAACTAAAGTATCTGGAGCACAAAGAGTCTGTGCCGCAACATTTAATTTATGACGCCATAAATGGCGCGCCACCGAGACTTCAGTCGGCAGCTGTAAGAGAAATAAAAGATTCTTTTTTTGTTGGCGGCAAGTTTGGAGTATTAACCAATAATGGGTCGGAGTTAATTCCGGCAAACTATTCCTGTATTATTGCGACAGATACCGGTTACCTCGCGTTTAAAGGCGGAAAAGAAATTGTCCGGAGCATTCCGTTCAGCGTTGCCTATCCTAAGGAAGATTATAATAATTTACTGTATTATGAAAAACCTGTGGGAGGAACCATTATTTATTTTGACCTGAATGGAAATAAGATAAAAGAATTGGACTCATATTATACTCCAACAGATTATTACTACGGAAAGACAAATTATTTTATACGTGAGAAAAATGGAAAGTTTGGATTGTCTGCTCAGGATTATACAGAAATTATACCTCCCTCATATGATTTACTCAGATACCTTGACCACCAGGGCGACGAATATTTTTTTCTCGCCGAAAGAAAGAACAAAAAAGGGATCATAAATGAAAAGGGTTCAGTTGTTGTTCCTCTTGAATATTCTTTCCTTACGAATTACGGAGGAAAATTTATCGCGACAAAAAATACAGCGCCCCGAGAAGTTGTGAGCCTTGTTGAAAGTTATGAAGGAACTTTTTCTTTCAGCGATTATTTTTTCAACGAGGAAAAAGGACTGGTAATAGATACTTCCGGTAAATTTATAATGCGCGACATCGACTCCCTCATCTCAAGAAAATCAGATGGTTTCGGCCCGGAAAGCATCGACGTTTATAAAAATGGAAAGAAAGGATTCTTAACATCCTCAGGTTATGTTCCACCAGAGTACGAAGTGTATCAGGCCAAAGACGCCTACAAAGTTTTTATAACGATAAATTCAAATAAATACGGCGCTTTCAGCTATCGCGGATTAAATCTTGCGCCGTCTGCAGATACAGCTTACTACCTGGATGAAAACCTTTATTACACTATGAATGGAAAAACAGGAATTCTTTCAGTTGAAGGAAAAGAAATTCTAAAACCAGAGTGGAAAAAAATTGAATGGATAGACAGTCCGGATTATTTTTTTGTTGTGAACGGAGAAAAAGGAACCGGCATAATTTCTGAAAAAGGAGAAACACTCATACCTGCAATAAATGATTCTGTTGATCATTCTTTAAGCGGGTACGAGGCGAAGATCATCAAATGCTGGAAAGGCGGTCTGGCCGAAATTTATTCCCTAGCGGCGAAAAGAAAATTAAGCGAAACAAAGTTTGAATCCTTTGATGTTATTTATTCCGTATTTATTGGCAAGGTGAATGGAAAATTTGGATTGTATGCTCAGGACGTGGGAGAAATTGTTCCGCCACGTTACGACAAAATAACCTGGGCGGCGGAACTGGACATGTACCAACTGGAAGCGGACGGTAAAAAACAATACCTGAATGAGGAAATGGCACTTGATCCCGCGGGCGAAGAAAAATGGAAAGCTTCCATGATATACCGGTTCAGCAAAAGTTCAGCAGACAAAATCAATTCATTTAAATGGGAGTCTGAGGATGGTCCCTTTGGCTGCGATGCAACCGCTTTTATGATTGACACTGATGGAACCTGGTGTCTTGGAACAGGATCTAGCGGCGGAGTTTTTGTTTCCCGCGATAATGGTAAAACGTGGACGGAAAGAAATTCAGGAATAGGTCCTGTTCACGTATTGGATATCAAAAGAATCCGCGACACTGTTTTTATAACTACAGCGGTTAGCGGAAAGGAAGGATTTGTTTACGCTACAGACTCTTTGTATGTGGATGAATGGAAATGGTACAAAGATGTTTTCTGTTATAACGCGCGCGCTGATTCGTGGATCAAATTAGATCAGACTCATGCGGATGCGGTTGCAGATACAATGCGAAGTCTTTCCTCTGTAGAAGAAGAAAAGAACACGCAATTGTTTTACATAGATTCAGAACTCAATGGTGAACTAACAGGAAAAGAGCCGGTGGTTGTTTACCGTTATGATGCAAAAGGAGACGCGAAAGACACGTTGCATCTGAGGTTTCCGATGGATTATATCACCCAAGGCAAAGCGAAAATGTACAAAGACAAACTTTATCTGCTTGCGCAAAGCGGATTGTATATTATCGATTTTAAAACGAGGAAGGTAGATCGTTCAGGTATGCCTGGTTTGCTGGCGAGTGATATCACAAAAATTTATCCATATAAGAACGGAGAAGTTTTCGTAGTGACCGGTAAAAATGCAGCGTGGAAGTTGAAAGATGGAAAATGGCAGAACAAATATGACGCGTGGAGGCAGTTTACTGAAGAGAAGCGGATCCACAACAACATCGACCTTAAAACTATTTCCTGGAATAAGAAAGGCGAAGGTTTATTTGCAGCGGAAGGAAATATTTACAGGATATCCGCGGATGGAGAAAAAGTTGAGCGGGTGCACAAAGACACGAGCGCCAACGCGAAAGAGAATTATTGTTCGTGGAATGATGATAACAGTTTTTATTTATTTCAGGACAGATTCGGTTATTCATATGAAAGAAAGGTTCAGCTGATTGATATAACGTCAAAGGCCGTCTTGATGAAAGACACAGCATACAGGATGAATAACTGTGAAGGTTTGTTCCAGGATGATGAGGGCAAGACGTGGAGAATGAACCAGGATCATATTTACCGTACGGATGATTCTGCCACTACCTATTTGAGCCATTATACTGATGTGAATAAACGTGTGTTCACTTTTTTTGGGAAGGGCAACATGATGCTTGCGGACCGCGAGAAGGGTTATGTTCTCATCTGGAACAACAAAGTGAAAAAGTGGCTTGCGTTTAATATACCCCTGGAAGCGGAGATCACTGCAATTACCGTTGATAATAAAGACAGGATATTTTTTGCGAGCAATTATGTTTACCAGGAAGTCGGTTGCTCCAGCGCAACTTATTTGAAACAGTCAAAACTGTATTACCTGAGATACAACGGAAAATCCTTTGAACCTGTTGAAATTGAAAACAAAATTAATCCACGCGTTATTTCACTGGCTCCTCATCCTTCTGGTGGTGTGTGGGTCGGCACTTGCGGAAGCGGCTTGCATTACTTAAAATATTAAGAAAGCGATGCCGAAGATTTTTTAACCCAGAACGATCTGCGTTATCTTCCCTGTAATAATTCGTTAGCGCGTGTTGAGTAGAAACCTCCTTTATCAACAATTGTTTTTAAAGTTTCTCTTGCTTCATGTTTTTTTCCGCTCTGCAGAAGCGCCATGGCTTTATAAAATTCCGCTTCCTGGTGAAAAATATTGTTTTTGCCTGCGAGCACGCGGTCAAAATAGGCAATAGCTTTTGCATCCTTTCCAAGCGAATGTAAACTCATGGCACTGTAAAATAACGCGTTTACATCGCTATTGTTTATTTTCAGTAAAACATCCATTTCAGTAATGCATCCTGAGTAATTTCCATTGTTGAAATCGGCGAGCGCGTTTTGCAAAATATCCACCGCGGTTATTTTTGGCGAACTGTTTCTCATTTCGTTCTTCTTTGACAGATAATCCTGCTTATCTCCGTACTCGGCATCAAATCCACCGTTTATCAATTCGAATTTTTCGTCATTCTTATAATAGAACAGATGATAATTGGTAACCTTCAATCCCTCAACATAAATAACCGGCGCGTTCGGCAATTGCTCAAAACGTACTTCTGAATTTGATGGTTGCGTTACAGTGGCAACTTTTATCATCGGCATATCTTCAGGCAACACTTCGGGTTCCTGCGGCAATGCTTCAGGATTTTGTTTTGCAAAATGTTCTTTCTTCCAATGCGTTCCTTTTACTTCTTCAATTTCTTTTTCAGGTGCGGGAGAATTAATTGTAATCTCAGAAAGGTTAACAGGATCTTTAAGTATTGAAATGGCGTTGATTTTGGTGTTCTGCTCAACTGTTGTTTTTTTATCATTCGTCATCAAAGCAATAAATACACTGGAGACAGCAAGCGTTATCATTCCGCCTGTAAAAATCGCGCCGAGGTTTGAAAAAGAAAAAGATCTCGCCTCTACCTTTCTTATCACTTCATCTACGTCGCCTGCCGTTAGGCCAGCTTTTTCAAAACCGCGCGCGGCAAGATAATCCAGGTCGTCTGCGTTTAAGTTTTTCTCAATTGAGTTGTCTCCTTTCCCCTGCGCGTGGCGGATAAGATCTTCAACTGAAATATTTTTAGGATTTTTCATTGTAATCAGGCTGCGGGGTTTAGTTTAATTATCTTTTTTCTTTTTTTTTCTTCTATAAGAATTTTCAATTTTCTCTTTCCGTTCTGTATGTAACTCTTCACTTCATTCAGACTGTATCCGGTTTCCGCACTTATCTCCTGGTAACTTTTTTCCTTCAGGTAAAAGTGCTCAACACAGGTTTTCTGCGCGGGTTTTAATGATTGTAGTGATTCGTGCATCAACTCAAGCATCTCCTCATCGTTTATGCGATTTATTTTTTTCTCCCCGTCTTCATCCGGCATCTCATATTCAAATTCATAAAACGCTTCGTGCTTCTTAATAGAGGTCTTTCTTTTTCTAAGTTCCGATATGCAATGATTACGGACCACAAAACTCAGCCAGCCTTTAAAGTTTTCTATCTCCCGAATTTTCAGTTCGTCAATCAGTTTGTCAAAGATCTGCATCACCGCGTCCTTGGCATTTTCCTTGTCCTCCAGGTAAAAAGCGCATGAACCAAGAACGAGGTGAGCGTATCGCTTAAAGAGCTCGCCCACCAGATTCTTATCGCCCGTTTGCCTGTACTCCAGCAGCAGGGTCGCATCATCTTTTTTACTTATGTCTTTTTTTCTGAAAAGGAACACGAAAGGACTTTTACTTGTTTATAAGACGTAGATCAGATTGATTTCCATAAAAAGAATAGTTAAAATTAGCGCGCTGGTCTTCAATGGATTATACTAACAAAGATACTCAATTGGTATTTGTTGAAATTATATATTCCGTTTTATTCAGTTAATTTTTTTTATGGAAAATGTTTTTGCGCGCGCCTTAATGTCAAACCGGTTAACCAAGATCATTCGAAAAAATAAACTTTTAATAACAACAAAATGAAAACAATACTTAAATCTGCCGCTCTTACAATTTTGTTCTCGGCAATAAGCGCAATCAGTTATGCAAGCGGAGAGATCCGCGGATTAATTACGGATGAATCAGGAACTCCTATAAGCGCCAAAATAAAAGTGCTTGCCGGTGATCATGAGGTTACAGGTACAGTTAGCGATTTTGATGGAAAATATTCCATCAAACCTTTACAGGCTGGAACATATGATCTTCTTGTTACTTATCCGCAGTATAGTTCAAAAAAAATTAATTCTGTTGTAGTAAATGATGAAGAAGCAAGTTATGTGGATGTTGAAATGAAACCTTATGGCAGCGATTCAATGGCTGTTGTAGTTGGGATTTATACTAAATCTTTGGTTGATCCACGCACAACGAGCATGCAGACAATTGGCGCAAAGGAGATGGCGCAGATAGCAACTCCTCGTGGAGACATTAAAGCTGCTCTTGTAGCAAAGTCATCTGATGTGTACCAGGATCCAAATGATGGATTATTATATGTTCGCGGTGCGAGGAAGGAAGCCACTCAATATTTTATTGATGGCGAGAAAATGATCGGAAGTATGCAGGTTCCGGCAACGGCAATTGAAAGCGCAACAATAATTACGGGAGGAATTCCGGCTATGTATGGAGATCTAACGGGAGGAGTTGTCATCATCACTACCAAAGATTATTTCAGCGGAATGCGTGCGAAGAATATGTCGATCAGGGAGCGGGAGGAGCGTATAGCACAGGCGAAACTCGAGCAGAAAAAGAAAGAAGACGCTGAAAAACGCGCCAAAGAAATTGAAGAAGAGAAAAAGAAACAAAAAGAGGAGAAAGAAAAGAAATTGCTGGAGGAAAAAGAGAAAGACGGACAATAAGTAAATAAACGGGAATTGATAAGCTTGCCCTTCACAAAACGTGAGGGGCTTTTTTATGAAAAGTGATTTACCTGAGAGAATCTTTTTGTTGCAGATCTTTGGCAAGCTTTTCTTCTGCCGCTTTGCTCAGAGAATCAAAAGTTGCTGTTGCTTCCTGCTGCATTTTCTTCATTTCTTCAGTAGAAGGTCCGCAGGAAACTAAAACAAGGGCGAATGTGAGAAAGAAAATATTTTTCATAACAGAAATTATTCGTCAAAAATAAATATTAAAGTGAAGTAGGTAGAAATAAAAAACCCTTCCCGGTTAAAGGAAGGGTTTTCTTTTCTAAAAGAAGAATTACTTAGTCTCTTCAGTAGTTGTAGTTGCAGCAGCAGCTGAATCAGTTACAGCAGCAGCAGTAGAATCCATAGACTTCATTGCATCGTCCATTTTAGCGAAACCTTCAGTAAGAACTTTTGCAAGTGAATCTTCCATTTTCTTTCTCTCTTCTTCAGAAGGACCACAAGAAACGAATGCTGAAGCGCTCATCAAAGCTACTGCAGTTAATAAGAATACTTTTTTCATTTTGTTAAGGGTTTAATTTGGTTAATTTCTGGCATTAATACCGCAACAGTGGAAAAAGTAACCCGCTGCAATTAAAAAAAATGTATTTTTTATGTATATCATTGTAAATCAGTTGGATAAATTTTGTTTTTTTGGAGGTTACCTCCTTTTTTTCAGGCGTCGATACTTAATAAAAGGGTTAACGATTTGATCGCGCAATTATGCAATAAAAATTTCCCGCAAAAAAATGGGTTACTTTTGGCGGAAATCTGAATAAACAACAGAACTTTTTATGGTTGAGAAACGGCAATTGACTGATGCCGAATATGTGGAAGGGCTCAGGAATAACGATAGTTTAGTCCTGAAGGCATTGTATAAGAAGTTCTTCAACATCGTTCTTAAATATGTCTTGAATAACAGTGGTTCCGAACAGGAGGCAAAAGATGTTTACCAGGAAAGCATAATTGTGCTTTATCACAATGCGCAAAAACCTGAATTCACTCTTAACTGCCAGTTGCAGACCTATATTTTTTCCATTGCAAAAAGATTATGGCTTAAGCAGATCGGAAGAAATAATCACCTTGTAAAACTGGGCGACAGGGAAGCGGAGCAGGATGCGAATGTGAGCGCTGAGATTGAGCAGCACGAGCTGAAGGAAAAAGAATACGACCGTATGAACGCAAGCCTTGAAAAACTTGGCGAGCCGTGCAATACGCTGCTTACGGATTTTTACCTGCGGAAAATGAACATGGAAGAACTCGCGGAAAAATTCGGATACACAAATGCTGACAACGCGAAGAACCAGAAATATAAATGCCTGCAAAGGCTGAAGAAAATTTTTAGTAACGAAGGAGGGAAGTAAAATGAGAAACGTAGATCTATTTGATGATTATCTTACCGGTTCACTGGATGAGCGCGTTAAAGCTGATTTTGAGGAAAGGTTAAAGAACGATGTTGAGTTCGCAAATGAATTCAGCACGCATAAGTTTTTTGTTGACGGTTTAATTTATACGGCAGGAAAAAATGAGCTGAAGAAAAAACTTGACGATCTGCATGAAGAATCCTTCGGAAAATCAAATGTGGTTCCTTTCAACGCCAAAGCTTTTTACATGAGAATAGCGGCCGTAGCTGCTTCTGTTTCCCTTCTCATTGCCATCGGCGGATTTTTTTACGTGAAAACAACAATTCACAATTCAAGTCGCAATAATGAAGTACCCGTTGTAAAAATAATGGAGCACATTGATAATTATCTGCGTCAGAATGAAAATAAAAGTAAAAAGGAATATGCTCCGGCAAATTTTGAAGCAACCGGTTTTGCTATTTCAACCAAAGGTTATTTTTTAACGAGCCTGCACGCTGTAAAAAACGCTGATTCTGTTATGGTGCTGAACGACGCATTGGATTATGTTCCCGCCGAGCGCGTTTGGGAAGACACTAAACTTGATGTCGCCATCTTTAAGTTAAAAAGTACAGAAGGCATCGCGTTGCGTGATCTTCCAATCTCTTTCCGCAATAATAATATAGATCTTGGAGAGAAGATTTTTGCTCTTGGTTATCCGCGCGAAACGGTTGTTTATTCTGAAGGTAACGTAACAGCAGGCAGCGGTAATCTTGGAGATACAACAAAATACCAGTTGTCAATGCTTATCAATCCGGGAAACTCCGGAAGCCCCGTTCTTGATGAGCAGGGTAATCTGGTTGGAATTATTTCCAGCTACAACGACAGGGCGCAGGGCGTTTCTTACGCTGTGAAGGCGCAGTACATTTACGATATGATCAAGAATATTCCTGATGATAAACTGAGAAAAGAAATCAGCCTTAACGGGAAAAATTCTATCAAAAAAATGAAGCGTACAGATCAGATCAAAAAGCTTAAGCCTTTTGTTTTTAATATTAAGGTCTACAAATCAAAAGCAGAGTCTGAATAAACGCTAATCCTTTAAGCCTTCGCAAGAGGGCTTTTTATTTATCGAATATTAACCAATCTCTGTAAAATACCGGGGCTTTTTATCACGTTATTCATCAGGTTTTTTCTTATTATCTTTGTACCACGATGCCCTTTCTGAATCCTGATGAGTTTAAGCCGGGTCAACTGCTTGCAACAATAGACAGTCCCGAACATCTCAGAAAACTGAACGAAGATCAGTTGGAACAAGTCTCAAAAGAACTGAGACAGTTCATTATCGATCTCGTTTCTGTAAAGGGAGGACATTTTGGCGCCAGTCTCGGCACAATAGAACTTACTGTAGCGCTTCATTACGTTTTCAATACTCCTTACGATCAGCTTGTGTGGGACGTTGGCCACCAGGCTTACGGACATAAGATCCTTACCGGGCGCCGGGATGTGTTTCATACAAACCGCAAATACAATGGCATCAGCGGTTTTCCAAAACGCAGCGAAAGTATTTACGATACGTTTGGTGTGGGCCACTCATCTACTTCCATTTCCGCCGCGCTGGGAATGGCGATCGCTTCAAAATATTTAAAGCTTTACGATAAACAGCACATCGCCGTAATTGGAGATGGTGCAATGACAGCAGGACTCGCGTTCGAGGGATTGAACCATGCCGGCTCCGCTAACGCCAATTTGCTGGTTGTGCTCAATGACAACTGCATGAGCATAGATCCGAATGTGGGCGCGCTGAAAGAATATCTCACAGACATTACTACTTCGCATACTTATAACAATGTTAAGGATGAGGTTTGGAAATTGTTAGGCAAACTTTCAAACTTTGGAAAAAGCGCGCAGGAAATTGTATCAAAGGTTCAGACCTCAATAAAGACTTCGCTGCTTAAACAGAGTAATTTATTTGAAAGTTTAAATTTCAGGTATTTTGGTCCCATCGATGGTCATGATGTGATCCGTCTCACCAAAGTAATGAAGGACCTGAAAGATATTCCCGGTCCAAAAATTCTTCACGTTCTTACTGTAAAAGGAAAAGGATATAAATTTTCCGAAGAAGGTGATCAGACTTTCTGGCATTCACCTGGAAAATTTGACAAGAATACCGGCGAAATTTTAAAATCGGTTTCGAATGGTCCGCAGCCACCGAAATACCAGGACGTATTTGGAAATACTATAGTTGAACTGGCGGAAAAGAATAAAAAAATAATGGGCATTACTCCTGCAATGCCATCAGGTTGCTCACTGAACATTATGATGAAGGCAATGCCGGAACGCGCCTTTGATGTGGGTATTGCAGAGCAGCACGCGGTTACTTTTTCTGCCGGACTTGCTACGCAGGGATTGATCCCATTCTGTAATATTTATTCTTCTTTCATGCAACGCGCATATGACCAGGTGATACACGATGTTGCGTTGCAGAAGCTTCATGTTGTTTTTTGTCTCGACAGAGGAGGATTGGTTGGAGCGGATGGACCAACACATCACGGTTCATTTGATCTGGCTTATTTCCGTTGTGTTCCAAATATGGTTGTGAGCGCTCCAATGAATGAAGAGGAACTTCGCAACCTGATGTATACTGCTCAGCTGGAAAAAAACGCAGGGCCATTTTCGATTCGTTATCCGAGAGGAAACGGAGTGTTGGTTGACTGGAAAAGACCTTTTAAAGAAATTAAGATTGGTAAAGGAAGAAAAATAAAAGACGGAAATGATATTGCCATTCTTTCCATTGGTCACCCAGGAAATTTTGCATTGAAAGCCGCTGTTGAACTGGAGAACGAAGGCATCAGCGCTGCCATTTTTGACATGCGTTTTGTAAAGCCGCTGGATGAAGAATTATTGCACGAGATCTTTAAGAATTACAGCAAGGTAATTACGGTTGAAGATGGATGTATTGTTGGCGGATTTGGAAGTGCGGTGATAGAGTTCATGGTTGATCATTCTTATAAGTCCGAAGTAAAACGCCTCGGAATTCCTGATGAATTTATTGAGCACGGCGAGCCCGCGGAATTATGGGCCGAGTGCGGCTTTGACGCCGCGTCAATTATTAAAGCAGCAAAGAAATTGTTTGAACGCGTTGTGGTCTAATTGTCAAATCTCGGCTCCGCTGGGAGTTGTCAAATCTCGGCTACGCTCGATTTGACAACCAGAACGGGCCTCGCTACTGTCAAGCCGAGCGCAGTCGAGGATTGACAGTAGCCGCGGTTAATAAAAATTTTCCTCCGCATCGCAAATCCATAGTTTAATATTTTTCAATTTTGGCTTTATGAAAATATCATTAAAGTCACCTAAACTATCAGAAAACTCTGGAGGGAAAAAGAGAAAATACCTCGCCTCTCCATGGTACTACACCTATATTTTATTGTGTTCGGATGATTCTTATTATACAGGAGTTACAAATGATCTCGATCGGAGGCTGTTCGAGCATAATAATTCAACGGATGAAAAAAGCTACACCTATTCCCGCAGGCCTGTTGAGGTGGTGTATTTTGAGTGCTACAAGTACGTGTTGGACGCAATAGCGAGAGAAAAGCAAATAAAAAAATGGTCACGTGCTAAGAAAGAAGCGTTGATACGGAATGATTTAGTGAAGTTGAAAGAGCTTGCAAAGTGTAAGAATGAAAGTGCCAGCCCTCGGCTCCGGTCGGTCTAACACTGTTTGTCAAATCGAGCGGAGCCGAGATTTGACAAACAGATTGCACTCGATTTGACAACTCTTAATGTCAAACCGAGCGTAGTCGAGGGTTGACATTATAACCGAGCGTAGACATGGACGGGAAACTGTCAGACCGAGCGAAGCCGAGGGCTGACAGTAAATCACTAACTTTAAAATTCCTGGAACATCTTTCAATGACATTAAAGTATTTCAAATACTTCGCTTTTATTATTGTTGCGATATTCGTTTCCTGCCAGTTGTCTCACACTGTCGTTCATAATTTCGCGGGGATCAATGATCACAAGATCTTCCCCGCAAGAAAAATTGAAAATTCAGAATCAGTTTCCTGGTTTCATTATTCTAACGCTTATTCAAATAAACTTAAAGAGCTGAAAGTTTCCTATGAGAAAGAAAAAAATATTCCTTTCGAACAGTTCATTATAAAACATAAGACAGTTGCCTTTCTTATCATTAAAAATGATTCACTGGTTTACGAAAATTATTTCCGCGGACGTGATACCACTTCATGGGTCGCATCTTTTTCAATGGCTAAATCTTTTCTTTCCGCATTGATCGGTATTGCAATTGAAGAGGGACTCATCAAATCTGTAAATGAACCGGTAACAAATTATATCCCCGAACTAAAGAAGAACGGATTTGATTCTGTGACAATTGAACACCTGTTGCAGATGACAAGTGGAATTGACTTCAATGAAAATTACTTTAATCCTTTCGGTACCGCTTCCGCTTATTATTACGGGAGCAACCTGAAAAAGCAAATGCGCAAAATAAGAGTGAAAACAAAGCCGGGAACAGAATTCAATTATGTAAGTGGTAATTCCCAGTTGCTGGGCTGGGTGCTTGAACGTGCGCTGAAAGGGAAAACTATTTCAGAATACCTGCAGGAAAAAATCTGGCAGCCATTGGGAATGGAAAGTGATGCGAGCTGGAGCGTTGACAGATCAAAAAAAGATGGAATTGAAAAAGCATTTTGCTGTCTCAATGCAACGGCGCGCGATTTTGGAAGGTTCGGACAGCTTTATCTGCACAACGGAAACGCTGAAGGAAAACAAATTGTGCCGGAGAATTGGGTTAAAGAATCAACCACAGCCGACACTACCAATGGCGGGGCCTGGTACTATAAATATCAATGGTGGCTGGAAAGCAAAAGACTGAACGATTATTGCGCACATGGATTTTTGGGACAATACATTTACGTCTGGCCATCAAAAAATCTGGTAATTGTTCGTCTTGGTAAAACCGAAGGTGGCGTTTACTGGCCCTGGATCTTCTGGCAGATCGGTAGGGACCTTTAATTCCTGTTTTTCCCGCTCATTCTTTTCAATTGCCTTTCAATATATTTTTCTCCTGTTATTAACGCGTTCTGAATGCGCGCCGCATATTTTATAGAATCTAAAATTTCTTCCTGCTTTTGTTCTACCATTGCTTTCTGTTCTTCAATAATTTTATTCTTCTGTTTAATTTGCCTGAAACTTCTGACCAGGAAAAACGCGAAAATCAAAATAATGATCATTGCTCCTGAGAAGATCCAGATGATTGACCGCTGCAACGATTTTTGTTTTTCAAGAAGTGTGATCTGTTCTTTTTTTTCGTTCAGACTGAATCGCGCTTCAACATCAATCAAATCCTGTTTGTGTTCCAGCTGATTCATGCTGTCGATCAGAAAGTGATAGGATTCCATATAAAATTCCGCAGAATCCGCGTTTCCTATTCCCGCATAATCCAGCACGAGTGTATAACAACAATTCTTTTTTACATCTATAACTCCTGCTTCATCCGCAGCTTTCATTCCTGCTTTCAGGTAAGGGATGGATTCGCGGAATTTCTTCATGCCCTGGTAAACCTGCCCTATATTGGAAAGCGTGTTTGCGATTCCATACTGGTGATTTATTTTTTTAGTCAGCTCAAGCGTACGAAAATAATTTTCCACCGCTTTTTCAAATAATTTTTTTCTCTGATAACAAACAGCAAGATTATTGTAGGTCATCCCTAAAGTAAAATCATCGTTGCTTTTTTCTGCCAGTGGCTTCGCCATCAGAAAATATGAAAGCGCTTTATCTGTACTGTCTGAAGAATAACTAAGGTACACAGAGCCGATGTTGTTATATGAATTGGCAATTTCTTTTTCTATTCCAAGTTCTTTACGGATTTCCAGTCCTTTTTCGAGGTAAGTAATGGCCTCGTTGTTGAAATTTCGTTTTGACATGAAGATCCCAAGCGTGGTGTACGAGTTTGCAAGTTCCTTTTTTTCGGTGGTCTTATTGAGTACTTCAATGGCGCGGGTAACGAAAACCATTCCGTCGTCATACAGGTCGCGGTTGGAACAGTAAGATGCCGCCTTTCTTAAAATTATTCCCGCAGTAACCATACAGGATTCTTCCA
>CBIHPU010000017.1:0-18497 GCA_966211935.1 uncultured bacterium
GAGCCTCAGTCTTTTCACACACCTTGCCAAAGCAAACACGCAGTGCAAACTACTCCAGGAGCAGGTTGCACAATGCCTGGTGATTTTTCATGGACCTCATGGCTATGTTTCGCCATCTCTTTATTCTTCCTCCAGGAACGTTCCAACATGGAATTACATCGCGGTGCATGTTTCCGGTAAAGTTGAAATTGTAAAAGATAAAGTTGAGAGCAGAAAATTAATGATGCAAACTATCCGTTCACAGGAAAAATATTTTGAAAAACAATATGAAAGTCTGCCATTGGAGTATCTTGATGCAATGTATGAAGAGCTGCTTTTCATAAAAATTCACGTAACAGGTGTTGAAAGTAATTTTAAATTGAGTCAGAATAAACCGCAGCAGGATAAATTGAAAGTTGCGGATGAGTTCGAAAAACAGGGGAACTATTCGCTGGCGGAATGGATGAGAAAAATAAACAGGCAATGATGCGATTGATCGTAACTTTTCTTTTGTCAGTGGGATTCGCTTATGCGCAGATGCCGGAAACGGATATTTGGTTGTTTGAGATCGCAAAAACGAAAAAAGGAATCATTATTAAGAAAGGTAAAAATATAACCGACAGACCAGGTTATGACAATCAGCCTTTTTTTACTCCTGACGGAAAAGCGATTTTATTTACATCGATAAAAGAAGATAAGCAGGCGGATATTTACAGGTACGAATTGTCCTCAAAAAAAATTGTTCAGGTTACTTCTACAAAAACAAGTGAATATTCGCCCATGATTACTCCTGATGGAAAAAACATTTCAGTTGTAATGGTGGAAGCGGATTCTGTCCAGAGAATATGGCAGTTTGACGCTATTCAGAAAAAAAACAAATTGGTTTCTGAGACGGATCAAAAAGTGGTTACGCCAAATACTGACAGTATTGGTTACTATTGTTGGCTGAATAAGGATTCGCTTGTTTATTATAAGTTAACGGATCCTCATTCTTTACGTGTGTTAAGTTTATCTACTGGTGCGGATATATGGATAGCTGATTTACCAACGCGCTCTTTTAAACCCTATGAGAAGAATAAATTTTTTTACGTGATAAAGCGCAAAGACCTTAATGAGATCCGGATCTATGATTGGAAAATAAAAAAATCCGATACGCTTACAACAACAGAAATTGAGCTCGAAGATTTTATCTGGAACAAAAATCTTGGCATAGTTAAAAGTGAGAAAAATAAACTGATGCGTTTTGACGGGAAAATGAAGATGTGGATTGAAATTGGAGACTTTTCTGCTTTCGGTATAAATAAAATAACACGCTTTGCGATTTCACCCAACGGCCGGTGGCTGGCTGTTGTAAATAATAAATGATCACCAGATGAAGGTTGAAGTTACAGGATATTTTGTTTCAACTGATTCCGATCTTCTCGATTTTGATTTTGTTTTCAGTTACCTTGCCAAAGAAAGTTATTGGGCAAAAAATATTCCGATAGGAACACTTAAAACAGCTTTGGAAAATTCACTTTGCTTCGGAGTTTATTCTGCTGAAAAAAGGCAAGTTGGTTTTGGCCGTGTGATTTCTGATTATGCAACTTATGGATATTTAGCGGATGTATTTATTGAACCCGCGCATCGTGGCAAAGGTCTTTCCAAATTACTGATGAAGCAAATTATGGTTCATCCACGCCTGCAGGGCTTGCGAAGAATGTCACTCATGACCCGCGATGCGCATGAGCTTTACAGACAGTTTGGTTGGGGAGCATCTAAGACACCTGAGTATTACATGGAGATCAGGAAAGAAAATCCATATGGCGCGTTATGAACATAATTATTCCGCTTTTATACGCTGTAGGTTTTTCCTGGATCATCTGGAAACTTGATTTTTTCAGACAAAGTGGAATCAATGCTGTATTACGCGTTTCTATATTCTTTCTCAAAATTTTAACCGGCGTATTTGTAATTTACATCTACACCAATTTTTATAAAAATCCTGCGACAGCGGATATTTTACTCTATTACCAGGATGGAAGAATAATGTCTGAGGCCATCTATGAAAATCCCGGCGATTTCTTCAGGATGCTGAGCGGTATCGGAATTGAATCCGAATACTTTGAACAGAAATATTTTTCCAGAATGGATCGCTGGTACAGGCACCATGAATCTTTTTTCTTTAACGACACGCAAACCATTATTCGGTTTAACGCGTTCTGCAACCTTTTTTCTTTTGGCGCATTACACGTGAATACTGTTTTTATGTGTTTTCTTTCCTTCTCAGGCTTAATAGCCCTGTATCGCGCATTCGAAAAATTCTTCAGGCAAAGAAAGAGAACATTATTAGCGCTAGCTGTATTTTTTCCGCCTGCGCTGTTATTCTGGAGCTCTGCAATCCTTAAAGAAGGACTACTTGCTTTCTGTATGGGATTTTTTGTTTATTCTTTCCTTAAAATATTTTCAGACCGTGAGTTTACTAATAAGCTGCTCTTAATGTTGCTGCTTTCCGTTTCTCTTTTTCTTATAAATAAAATTTATATTCTGCTGTTGCTCTTTCCTCCATTACTCTGTTTTATAATCCTTACCCGTTTCAACTTCCGGTTTAAGTTCTTTGCATATTTTCTCATTCATGTGCTTCTTGTTGCCGGCGGTTTATTTATTTCGAAAAGACTGCTGAATAAAGATTTTGTAGAAGAACTTATCCGGCACCAGCGCGACTTCATTAATGTTGCAAAGGGTGGCGTTTTCCTCGAGCGTGATTCCATTTTTTTGCGACTAGATTACTATGATCAAAACAAGCTTATTCCAGTTGGTCAGGATTCAGTGAAAATATCGCCTGGTTCTTCTTATGAATTCTGGGTAAATGGCAATATGGATGACACAGTTCGCGTTGCGGGATCAACCGACACAACAGTATTTCATAAGAAATTAAGCATTGAACCTGCACGAAGCGCCTACTACATGCCGCATCTTAAATATAAACTGAGTTCTTTTCTCGAATATGCTCCAAAAGCATTTCTAAACGTTTTGGTTAGGCCTTTCCTGAAGGAAGCTGAGAACCTTTATCAGAAAATCTGTTCTGTAGAGAACATTTTTTATATTTTGATTTTCCTTTTATCCTTATTGTTGGGCGATTATAAAAATTGCAACTGGAATTTATTCTGGCTCGGAATATTTTTTACTATAAACCTGTTTCTTATAATCGGATTTACGACACCTGTAGCCGGAGCTCTTGTCAGGTATAAAGCGCCCGCACTGCCTTTTCTCCTTATCAGCGCTTTTTCACTGCTTAATGTTGAAAAGGTAAGGAACATTCCTGTCCTCAAACACCTCGTTAAATACTGATATTGCCTATTTTTACCAAGGTTCATGGCAGACATCTGTCGTTATTGGATTACTATGAGAATTTTTCGAAAAAAATCAGTCAATGCAACTTCTGGAGATGAAGGTGATAGTCATGGAGGTCTGAACAAAGTTTTGAGCGTTCGAGATCTCACATTCTTTGGGATCGCAGCGATAATTGGTGCCGGAAGTTTCAGTAGCATGGGCCAGGCTTGCGCAAGCGGCGGACCCGCGGTAATTTATTTATTCATCATTTGCGGAGTTGCATGTGGATTCACTGCATTGTGTTATGCTGAGTTCGCTTCACGTGTTCCTGTCAGCGGAAGCGCTTATACTTACGCTTATGTTTCTTTCGGAGAATTGTTCGCGTGGATAATTGGCTGGGCGCTTTTGATGGAATACAGCATTGGAAATATTTACGTCGCGTTTTCGTGGAGCGGATATTTTACTTCTTTTCTGGACAGCATACACATCGGTGATTCTACTTTGCACATCAAAGAGTGGCTTACAACAAATTATTTGAGCGCTCATGAAGCCGCGGACAATGTTGAATCATTTATGCGTGATATGCCTTTGTGGTTAAAGAACCATTCTGTGAAACTGGAAGATTCAGCATTTACTGATTGGCTGAAAAGCGGACAAGTGAAAGAGCTGATAAAAAACGGAGGCGATGTAACATCAGCAGCAGCCCAGGAAGTGCAGGGCATGGTTGCAACAGAAGGTTACATTGCCTGGAACTCTGCGCCTAAGATTGGCGGACTCAGAATAATCTTTGATTTACCGGCTGTTGTCATTAACGCGATCATTACCATACTTGTCATTATTGGTGTAAAAGAATCACGCAACTTCAGTAACCTGATGGTGATTCTGAAACTTTTTATTGTGGGACTAATAATTTTTGTTGGATTCTTTTATGTGGATATTGATAACTGGAATCCATTTATGCCAAACGGATTTGGCGGAGTAATGGGAGGTGTTGCCGCCGTATTTTTTGCTTATATAGGTTTCGATGCTGTTTCAACACTTGCGGAAGAAAGTAAGAATCCCCAACGTGATCTACCGAGGGGAATGATTTATTCCCTTGTTATTTGTACAGTTGTTTATATTATTCTTTCCCTTGTTTTAACCGGAATGGTAACCTACGACAACCTTAACGTAAGTGATCCGCTCGCCTCTGTCTTCCAGCAGCAAAAAGATGCAATGGAACTGAACAAGGTTACAACTGGCGCCGGCTATTCCGTTGTAAAATGGATGTTGTACATAATTTCTATTGCGGCAGTTGTAGCAATGACCAGCGTGTTGCTTGTATTTCAAATGGGCCACCCAATAATCTGGATCAGCACGACCCGCGATGGACTTCTACCGAAAAAGTTTGCAACTATAATACCTAAAAACAAAACGCCGGTGTTCTCCACGATTATGACCGGACTGGTGGTTGGTATTCCGTTGTTCTTCACTAACGAAACGTTTGTACTTGATTTTACCAGCATAGGAACCTTGTTCGCGTTTATATTGGTTTGTGGCGGCGTACTTACGCTTCCTCCTGTTAAGGAAAAAGTTCCCGGAAAATTTCATCTGCCTTACATCAATGGAAGATTTATAGTTCCAGCTTTGCTGTTGGGAGCAGTTGCGTTCGTTTATTTACTTCCATCAACTCGATACAGTGCAAATGACTTCGTTTCAAACCGCAAGATGTATAGTCGTATAGAACTGCTTGCAAACATAAATGACACACCTGCAATGAAAGAAGTAAGTAACACTTTTGCGTCAGGAGCTTCCATGGATTCAGTTGCTGTTACAAAGGGAATAATGGATTTGAATGATGTTGAGTTCAGACGATTGATTGATAAAGTGAATATTCCGGATGAAAATAAATTTCAGCGTGGAATGGAAGTGTTCGCTCCCAATATTCCGATGTGGGCCTTCGTTTTTACCTGTCTTATCGTAGGTATTCTTTCCTTTGTAAAACGGTATTCACTTATTCCTGTTCTTGGTTTATTGTCCTGCAGTTACCTTTTAACCGGAATGGCAGTAAGCAACTGGATGTGGTTTGGTGTGTGGCTTGCAATCGGACTGGTTGTTTATTTTAGCTACGGTTACAGAAAGAGCAAACTGGCAAACAGCAGACAAAACGGATAGAATGGTATATAATAATTAATTGAAATTATGATCGCATTTATAACTGGAACAACAGCAGGATTCGGGAAGGCAACAGCTATTTTATTCGCAAAGAACGGATATGACGTAATCATAAATGGTCGGAGAAACGAGAGATTGGATTTGCTGCAGAAAGAAATTTCCGACACGTATAAAGTAAGAGTTTTATCCGTACCCTTCGATGTGAGAAAGTTAAGTGAAGTTGAAAAAGCGATTTCTTCATTGCCTGCCGAGTGGAAAAAAATTGATGTGCTTGTCAACAACGCGGGGCTTGCGGCTGGCTTGCATTCAATACAGGAGGGGAATATTGACGATTGGGAAAGAATGATTGATACAAATGTGAAAGGTTTGTTGTATGTAACGCGACTGGTTGCGCCTTTAATGATCGAAAGAAAAAAAGGACACATAATCAATGTTGGCAGTATCGCTGGGAAAGAAGTTTATCCAAATGGAAATGTATACTGCGCTACAAAATTTGCAGTAGACGCTTTAAACAAAGGAATGAGAATGGATCTTGTTCAGCATGGAATAAAAGTGAGCAGTATCAATCCCGGTATGGCGGAAACAGAATTCAGCATAGTACGTTTTGGTGGAGATGAGGAGCGCGCTAAAAATGTTTATAAAGGATTGGTTCCGCTTTCAGCCGAAGATATTGCGGAAACAATTTACTGGATGGCTTCGCGTCCCGCACATGTAAACATAAACGAACTTGTTATAATGCCAACAGCGCAGGCAAGTTCCACAGTTTCTGTAAGAACAAATTGATCACCAAACTGAAATATCGCAGACTTACATCTTTTTCTGCACGGATATTGTTTTTATTGTTGTGTTTTCAGTTCAATCGGGTAGACGCGCAAAAAGAAAAACTATTCACTTATTTCAGTCTGAACGGTTTTTACACTCATTACATCTCCAATTCAAAGCATCTCACAAATCAGAAATCCGCAATTGCATTTTCCGTCGCCGCGCGTGAGGAGTTCAGGTTCTCAACTATTTTTTCCATTGTTTGCGGCCCGGAATTTTTTTCGCATGGACTATCGTATGATTCTTATTATTTTAAAAGTGATGAAATTAAATTGTATGATAATAGTTTCAGTTATCATTACCGCTTACGGGTCAATGAACTGAACGTTCCGCTTTTAATTCGGGCAAATTATACCGAGGCGCACAGGGAAAGACCGACAGCTTATTTTGAGATAGGTCCCGCTTTGCGGTGGATGTTTAGTTCAAAACTCAGAGCAGAAGACGCGGGAGGAGCTATTTTGTTTAACGGCAAGACAAAACCCGAATTTGAATTTCCTCTGTTCAACCGCTACCTTAATACTTTTATGCAGGTGAATTTGGGTTATCATATTTATACAAAAGATAAGTTAACCGGATTTTTTGTCGAGTTGAATATGCGCTTTGCGCCGATAAGATTTTTGGTGAAAGAGGATTTTACGGCTAGCAGTCTTTATTTTCATAATTTCCACGCAGGACTTGGAGTAGGTTTGAGATTATAATTTTTTTTTCGTGATTCAAAAAGACGAGTTTATAAAATATAAAACATTTCCCGACTATATTTCCTGCAAGGAATTCACAAGATTGCTTGATGAGAATTCTATATTCTATGAAATAGAAAATGACGTGCAGGGATATCCTGATACCTTGCTGGGTTCGGATCCTTCAAATAAAATTATCCTGAAAATACGCCAGCAGGATTTTTCTCTTGTTAACCTCCTGGTTCAGCGAAATGACGAAGAAGCAATAAAATCTGTTTCGCCCGATCATTATCTGTTTAGCTTTTCAGATGATGAATTGAAGGAGATACTGGAAAAAGCTGATGAATGGAGCAGCTTTGATGTTTCGCTCGCAAAGCGGATATTAAAGGAGAGAGGACAAATGATTCCGGAGCAGGAAATAGCATTGAAGCAACAGAAGAGAAAACTGGAGATGGCTCGCCCGGAAAATGCTCCCTTGTCATTAATTCTAACTGGATTTTTATTTTCTCTTGGTGGCGCAGCTTTAGGTTACTTTCTTTTTTTAGTGATACCCGGATGGTTTGGAAACGTATTTGCTGTCACCCTGGCTGGCATTGGTCCCGCCATTGGCTACGCAATAACCTGGTTTAAAAAGATGCTGCCGGATGGGACTAAAATGTACAAATATGAAGATTCCGACAGAAAAAAAGGTTTCGCAATATTTATTACTGGCTCAGTGCTCGCAATTACGCTCTGGATGTATATACTTTTTTTGATCTTCAGTTAAGTGCGCTTATTTTTTTAGTCCTTTTTCGTAAAGCGCTATCCATTCTTTAGGAGTCATTTTTGAGGCGAGTTCGCCGATCAATTTAAATGGGATCTGCTCGGGTTTTTTGAAACGTATGCAGCTTTTTCCCATATCAAGTTTGGAAGTGCTTTGTTTTTTAAACTCATCTACAAACCATTTCAGCAATTTGGGATCAGCGTAAATTCCCATATGGTAAACGGCAATGAAATTTTTTTGGGATGCAATGCCTAAAAATGGAAGAGGATCTTCGGGTTTGCAATGGTAACCCGCCGGATACAATGAATGTGGTACTGCCCAGCCAAGCATGCCATAACCCATGCCTTCTGAAAATCCTTTTGGAATATTTTTATTGATCACATTTCTTAATTCATTCATCGCTTTCTTCCTCTCTTCCGGAAGTGAATCAATATATTCTTTTGGGCTTGCAGCTTTCGATTGCATGATTAGTATTTCTTTTATTTGATGTTTTAGTATTTTAATATTTCTCCAATTGCTTCCGCTACTTTTTCCGCGTTCGGCAGGAGTGCTTTTTCTAAAATTGAATTTAAAGGAATAGCCGGTGTGTTCAACGAACCAACAACATTCACAGGCGCGTCAAGATATTCAAAGCAGTTTTGTGTGATAAGGCTTGCCACACTTTGAGCAAAACCATTTCTCACTGGTTCTTCTGTCACCACAATTGCTTTTCCATGTTTCTTCGCCGCTTCACAGATCATCTCTTCGTCTAAAGGAACAAGTGTGCGCAGATCAATGATCTCAACCTGACCCGCAAAATTCTTCGCGGCAGTCTTCGACCAGTAAACGCCCATACCATAAGTTACTACCACAAGCGATTTACCTTCATTTATATTTTTTTCATCCGCGCTTTGCACAAGTCGCGCTTTACCAAATGGAATCACATAGTTTTCATCCGGCTCTATTGTTTTCGCGTCTTCCGTTCCTTTTATCTTGCTCCAGTAAAGTCCCTTGTGCTCGAACATTACTACAGGATTCGGATCGTAGTATGCTGACTTCATCAAACCTTTCAAATCTGCTCCGGTTGATGGATATGCTACTTTGATTCCGTGAATATTCGTTACTACTGATTCAACGCTGCTGCTGTGGTAAGGACCACCGCTTCCATAAGCGCCTATCGGAACGCGGAGTATCATGCTCACCGGCCACTTGCCGTTTGACAGGTAATAACTACGCGAAACTTCAGTGAATAATTGGTTAAGCCCTGGCCAGATGTAATCCGCAAATTGAACTTCAACAATAGGTTTTAAACCTGCAGCGCTCATTCCAACAGTAGATCCAATAATAAATGCTTCCTGAATAGGCGTATTAAAAACTCTGTGATCACCGAACTGCTGTGAAAGAGTTGCAGCTTCACGAAACACTCCGCCAAGTCTTGCTCCAACATCCTGGCCATACAATAAACACTCGGGATGTTTTTCCATCAGTTCGCGGATAGCGAAAAGCGCTGCATCTACCATTACCGTGGGCTGTTTACCCTTCGGAGCGCGATCACCTTTTTCTTCTGTAATAGGTGTCGGTGCATAAATGTGATTCAACAGATCTTCCACGCGCGGCTCTTCAGCCTTCATCGCTTCTTCAAATTCCGCTTTCACATATTCCTTCGCTTCATTTTCGATATTCGATATCTCAGTTGAATCAATTCCTTCCATCAAAAGATAATTCCTCAGTTTTGGAAATGGATCTCTTCTTGCCGCGTCTTCCAGGTCATCGCGGTACCACTCTTTTCTCACACCCGACGTGTGATGATTCAGCAATGGGACTTTAGCGTGAATCAAAAATGGTCTGCGTTCTTTTCTTATAATTGAAATTACTTCAGCTATTGTTTTGTATGATCTTGAAAAATCTGTTCCGTCAATAGTTCGTGTTTCCAATCCCTTGAATCCTTTTGCATATTCAGTTGCGTCCTGCGCGCGTATCTCTTTCGCGTTCGATATAAAATCGGAAGTTTTTTAAGTACAGCAATCTGAAACGCTTCCGCCACTTCACCTTCGGTAATGGACGCGTCACCGAGAGAACAAACAGCAATTGGATTTTCTCCCTTGTAATCTTTCGCCATACCCATTTTTTCCAGGTACCATAATCCCATAGCAATACCGGTTGTCGGAATTGCCTGCATACCGGTAGCACTGCTTTGGTGCGGAATCTTCGGAAGATCATCGCGATTCAAACTCGGATGAGAATAATATGTTCTTCCACCTGAAAACGGATCGTCGCGTTTAGCGAGCAACTGCAGCATCAATTCATAAGGACGCAATCCCATGCCGAGTAAAACACTGTCATCACGGTAATATACGCTTACAAAATCCTGTGGAAGTAATTGCAGTCCCAAAGCAAGTTGAATTGCTTCGTGTCCGCGTGATGTAGCGTGAACATATTTTGCAGCTATCTCCTTGTTGGCTTCGTAAATTTCCGACATGGATTTAGCTGTACACATAAGCTTGAAAGCTTTTTTCAATAATTCAGGTGTTACGTCTCTGCTCACAATTCTTTTTTTTTCGACTACTGCACTCATCTTTTGTTTTTTATCCCAGGCTGCGCAAATCGCTTTTGGGAATGTTTTAAGCGTTTCAATATTAGCGAATTTTGAGGGGAAAAAAAAGGGATGACCGGGAATTCAGAATATCAGTCAAATGCCTGTTTCAACCCTAAAAAAGCTTTTTATTACGGCTTTTTTCGGCTGTTATTTTTGGAAAATTTGTTTTTAACCAAATAAGATTTTACTCCATAATTTCCTTTGCCCAGGTCACAAAAGAGTTATCGTTCCAGTCTGGCGATCCTACCTTGTCAAATACAGTTTTCCCTCTCGTATTCACCAAATAATTCACAGGAATTGCATTAATATTCATTTCAGAAAAGCTTTTATTAAAACGATAAAAATGAAAAGGATAGTTTTTCTTTTGCTTATAGGAAATCATTTTTTCTACGGGATCATCCGTCAGCGCGATGATCTCTATGTCTGAGAGTTTGGTTTCTTTGATCTGGCTCAGTGTTTCAAGTTCATGTCTGCAAGGGCCGCACCAACTCGCCCAAAACGACACTATAAGTTTTTTATTTCTGAATTGTTCCAGGTTGACGCGTTGTCCATTTTCGTCGTAAACCTCAAGCTTAAAAAAATCCATTTCAGGAGCCACTCGATATTTATCGTAGAGAAACCATCCTGCCAGGCCGGCCAGCAAAACGATTATTAATATGATGTTTCTTTTCATCGGATCTCAAATTGAATATGATCCTGTCCGTTAACCTTTCTTTGTTTAAAATTCTGAAATTGCTTTGCGGACAGGCGGGCAAATTTACATAGTTTTGCCTCCGGATGGCAGTAAAGACAAAGGGTTTTTGGCGAAAATTATGGCGCGTTACAAAAAAGGTGGCGCTTTGGTTTCTTATCCTGTCAGTGTCGTCTGCAATTTTTTTTCGCTGGGTACCTGTTCCGGTAACTCCTTTAATGCTTATTCGCTGCGTACAGCAGAAGGTGGATGGAAAGGATATAAAATTGAAAAAAGATTGGGTTCCGTTGGAAGAGATCTCGCCACATTTACAGCTAGCTGTAGTTTGCAGTGAGGATCAGAATTTTCTCAAACATTTTGGAGTGGATTTTGGCGCGTTGAAAAAAGCAATGACGGAGAATGAAAAGAATTCCAAAAAAGGAAAAAAGCGGTTACGCGGAGGCAGTACCATAACAATGCAAACTGCAAAGAATGTTTTTCTCTGGCCGGGACGCGATTATATTCGGAAAGGATTTGAATTATATTTTTCAATGTTGCTGGAAATTTTCTGGAGCAAGGAGAGGATAATGGAAGTTTATCTGAATGTTATAGAATTTGGTGACGGAATTTATGGCGCTGAAGCTGCCGCGCGTCACTACTTTAAAAAAAGCGCGGCAAAACTGACTAAGGAAGAAGCGGCAACGCTTGCCGCTCTGCTACCGAATCCGCGTGTATATGGTAAAAAGATTCGCGGAGGTTATATCCAGAAAAGAAAAGCATGGGTGCTGCAGCAAATGAGATTCTGGGGAGGAAAATTGGATTATGATAAAGAAGAAAAAGAGAAATAGCAAAACGGAATTGATTACTTACCTTTGCTGACCTTGGATTTGAGAAAACTATATCCCGTTATTCTTGCATTGTTATCCGGTGTTTTGCTGGGATTATCATGGTTGCCCGGTCTTACATTTTTGATTTTTATTGCCCTGGTTCCGTTTTTTGTAATGGAAAACCTCGTGCTGAATTCAAAAGTGACGCGCAAAAACAATTATTTATTCTGGCTGGCTTACCTTACTTTTTTTACCTGGAACGTAATTGATACCTGGTGGGTTTGTTACGCTTCATTAGGCGGCGCCGCAATGGCCATATTTGCAAACGCGTTGCTCATGGCGCTCACTTACAGAATTTATATTTTCGCTTCACGCCGCATTAAAAGTAATTACCGTATTTTACTTTTAATCCCATTCTGGATCTTTTTCGAACATTTTCATACGGATTGGGATTTGTCATGGACCTGGCTTACGCTCGGGAATGTTTTTGCTTTTAAGACAGAATGGATACAGTGGTATGAATATACTGGCGTAAGTGGCGGCACTTTATGGATCTTGCTGGTGAATTGTCTTGTTTTTCTTGCTGGAATGGAATTTAAAAATTATCAGAACTGGAAAAAGGTAATACTTGTTCTTGCTATTATCATTGTAGTTTATGCTCCAACGCAGATTTCAGAATATGTTCTTGAACATTATCTTGTGCATTCGCCAAGCAGCCAGAATGTAAAAAGCAAGTCGGTGAAAACTGTTATAGTACAGCCTTCATTTGATGCTTACACCGAAAAATTTCAAATACCGTTCCCAATTCAATTCGATCAGTCGTTATCGTTGATCAGAGACAAAGTCGATTCTACAACCGACTACCTTGTGTTTCCGGAAACGTTTGTTCCTCATCAGCAATATGGTGATGAGATATATGAGAACAACATGAATGGTCATCCATATCTTGCTTTGTTTTTTGACAGCCTGCTTTCAAAATATCCGCAATTGACGGTTGTTACGGGAGCCGATACTGATTACCAATATGACGAGGGAGAGGAACGTTTGCCAACCGCGCGGGAATACGCAGGCGGACAAGGTTATTATGAATCTTTTAATTCAGGAATACAATTGCGTGTTGGAAAACCGGTAGATGTTTATCACAAATCAAAACTTGTTCCCGGCGTTGAGATGATGCCTTTTCCGCGTGTGTTGGGCTGGCTCGCTGATCTTGCAATTGAAATGGGAGGAACATCCGGCAGTTTAGGAAGACAGGATTACCGTGAGGTATTTGATGGTCCAAAAGGAGCAAAGGCAGGTATAATTATTTGTTATGAAAGTGTATTCGGAGAATATGTAACTGAATACGTTCGCAAGGGCGCTAATATTTTATTTATCATCACCAATGACGGATGGTGGGAAGATACTCCGGGTTACAAACAGCACCTTGCATATGGCGCGCTTCGCGCAATTGAAACGCGCCGTTATATTGGCCGTTCTGCAAACACTGGCATTTCCTGCATCATTGATGATTCAGGCCAGATCCATAATCCTGCAGGATGGTTTGAAAGGAAAGCGGTTGATTATACAATTCCTCTAATTGAATATCAATCTTTTTTTGTGAAGCACGGAGATTACATTGCGCGCATCATGCGTTGGTTCGCTGTTGGAGGATTAATTTTAGGTTCTTACTTGTGGTGGAAGGAAATAAGACGTGGAAGCCTAAAGAAAATATGAATGAATTGAACGCGCAAAATTAGGAAATTAAATGCCTGTTGAATTTTAATTTGGGTTGGAATACAAATCAGATCTGTTTTTGTTCCTTTTTTGAACATCGAAATTATTCAGCTCATAATCTCAAATATTCGTACTTTCGTTACCCATAAAACAAATACCTCACCATGGAAAAATTTGATGTAACAGTCATTGGCTCTGGTCCTGGCGGATACGTTGCCGCAATTCGCTGTGCACAGTTGGGACTCAAAACGGCGCTGATCGAAAAATATAATACCCTCGGCGGAACCTGTCTCAACGTTGGATGCATTCCATCAAAAGCATTGTTAGACTCATCTGAACATTTTCATGCCGCGCAACATAAATTCGCGGATCATGGTATTGAATTGAAAAATCTGAAGGTTAATCTTCCGCAAATGATCAAACGTAAAGCGGAAGTTGTAAAGATGACCTGTGATGGAATTAATTTCCTGATGAAGAAAAACAAGATCACTGTCTTTACTGGACACGGAAGTTTTGTGAATAAGAATACAATTGAAATAGCGAAAGCAGACGGAAAAACAGAACAGATAGAAACAGGCAAAGCAATTATTGCTACAGGTTCTAAACCAAGTTCTCTGCCCGGAATAAACATCGATAAAAAAAGAGTGATCACTTCAACGGAAGCGCTTGAACTGCAGGAAGTGCCGAAACATTTGATTGTTATCGGTGGTGGAGTTATAGGACTTGAACTCGGTTCTGTTTATGCGCGTCTTGGCGCAAAGGTTTCTGTTGTTGAATTTATGGACAGGATAATTGCGGGAATGGATGCCGGTCTTGGAAAAGAATTGCAGCGTGTACTGAAAAAAGATCTGGGATTTGAATTTTATATGAAGCATAAAGTTACTTCTGCTACAACAAAGCAGAATGAAGTAATTGTTACTGCTGAAAACGATAAGGGAGTTAAAGTTGAATTGAAAGGAGATTATTGTTTAATGTCGGTTGGCCGTCGTCCATACACTGACAATCTCGGTCTTGAAAAAGCGGGAGTTAAAGTTGACAATCGCGGAAAGATCGAGGTGAATGATCACCTCGAAACAAATGTTGCGGGTATTTATGCAATTGGCGATGTGATCAAAGGTCCGATGCTTGCGCACAAAGCGGAAGAAGAAGGAGTATACGTTGCGGAAATTATGGCTGGAGAAAAACCGAATATTAATTACAATCTTATTCCTGGTGTAGTTTATACCTGGCCTGAAGTTGCAGCAGTTGGATACACAGAAGAACAACTGAAGGAGCAGGGAAAAAAATATAAAAGCGGATCTTTTTCATTTAAAGCCAGCGGTCGCGCGCGCGCTTCTATGGATACTGACGGATTCGTTAAAGTGCTTGCTGATGCCGAAACCGATGAGGTGCTTGGTGTACACATGATAGGACCACGTACCGCTGATATGATCATGGAAGCAGTTGTTGCAATGGAATATCGCGCAAGTGCCGAAGATATCGCGCGCATCTGCCATGCTCACCCAACATTTACTGAATCACTTAAAGAAGCGGCGCTGGATGCGACAGGCAAGAGAGCGCTTCATATGTGATGGAGCTTTCAGAAATAAATTTTCATGCTGAGACATTAACTAATGGAGGAATTGTTTCATTGGTAAATAAACACTTTGAAAATTTGCATGATGAAAAATTACCGGGAACAAATTATTAAAACTCCGTGAACCTCTTATCCTCCGTGTCTCCTTGGTGAAAAAAATTAAAAAAATGAAAGGGATTCTATTAATAAATCTTGGTACACCTGATAGTCCTGCCACGGGCGATGTTCGCAAATATTTGACACAATTTCTGAATGACAGACGTGTAATTGATATTTCCGCCATCGGAAGATTTTTTCTGGTAAACTTTATTATTGTTCCATTTCGTTCTGGTAAGTCAGCGAAATTGTATAAGGGGATTTGGACGGACAAGGGATCTCCGTTATTGCTATACGGGTTGCAGTTGAAAGAAAAATTGCAGAAGAAACTCGGCGAGAAATATGTTGTTGAACTTGGAATGCGTTATCAGAAACCTTCAATCGAATCAGCATTGGATAATTTGCGTAGAAAAAATGTCAGCGAAATAGTTGTTCTGCCATTGTATCCGCAATATGCATCTTCAAGTACCGGTTCTTCAGTAGAAGAAGTGCAGCGTATCATGAAGAAGTGGGAAGTTACGCCTTCAGTAAAAATCATCAGTAAATTTTTTGATGTGCCCGGATTCTATGATTCGTGGATGGATGTAACGCGAAAATTCAATATGAACGATTACGACCATATTGTTTTCAGTTATCATGGATTGCCGGAACGACAAATTCATAAAGCGTCTGCTCATTACGGGGGTAATTTTTGTCGTCTTGGTGATTGTTGTAATGCTATCACTTCGAAGAATGAATATTGTTACAGGGCTAATTGTTTTGAAACGACGAGGCAGCTTGTAAAGCGATTGAATATTCCCGAAGGAAAATATACAACATCATTTCAGAGCAGATTGGATGATAAGTGGCTCAAACCATATTCGGATAAGGTTATTGCTGAGTTACCTTCTAAGGGAGCAAAAAAAATTCTTGTTTTTTCTCCCGCGTTTGTAGCAGACTGTCTTGAAACCATTCACGAAATTGGCACCGAATACCGCGAGATCTTTATGCACGCCGGTGGAGAAAAATTCGATTGGGTTGAAAGTTTGAACGTAAATGAAACCTGGGTGAATACAGTTGCGGATATTGTATCTGAATAAGATTGTAATGAATAAATCTGGCAATTGATTGATGCTTTCTCTTCCCAACCATAATAATTTTCTAGTAAGAAGAAAAAAAGATGGGAACTTATTTCTTTATGTTGAATCAGATTCAAAAGAAAATTCAGGTGCTCGTTTTGGTTATCTGAAATATCCTGTTGTTCCGCTAACGAAACCAGAGTCGGTTTTTTTTTCTTGTACACCACCAAAAAAAATTTTGTTCGAACATTCAGGTTCAGGCTTGAAAACACGAATAAAATTTCAGATTCCGTCAAAAGAAAAATATCTTGAATCCGTAAACGCGCTACTGAAACACATTAAGCGGGGAGATATTTATGAAGTGAATTATTGTGTCCGGTTTGTTGCAGAGGATACAGTGATCGATCCGGTGTATACGTTCAGACAACTTGATGCTATCTCTACTGCGCCCCATGCTTGCCTTGCAAAATTTGGTGACACTTATATTTTGTGTTCTTCTCCCGAACGATTTTTAATGCGTGAAGGAAATAAAATCATAACACAGCCAATTAAAGGAACAGCGCCACGAGGGAAAACTAATGAAGAAGATCAACGTTTTCGTTCTGCCTTATCCGCTTCATTAAAAGACAGAACCGAAAATGTGATGACCGTAGATGTTGCGCGCCATGATTTATCGCGCATCGCTGCAAAAGGAACGGTTAGAGTTGATGAACTTTGCGGTGTTTATTCCTTTGAGCAGGTACACCAGATGATTTCAACTGTATCCTGTGATGTGAAGCAGAATATTTCTTTTGATGAGATTATTGAAGCAACTTTCCCGATGGCTTCCATGACTGGTGCTCCGAAAATTCGCGCCATGCAGCTTATTGATCAATACGAAGATTTTGAGCGTGGATTTTATAGTGGGAGTATCGGAGTGATTGAAGCGAACGGAAATTTTGATTTTAATGTGGTGATCCGCTCAATAATTTATAGTGAAAGATTTAAGCAGGTTTCTTTTTCAGTGGGAAGTGCCATTACAGCAATGTCGGATCCTGAAGAAGAGTGGGGGGAATGCATGCTTAAAGCGAAGGCAATGATGCAGGTATTGAATGGTTTTTGAGCTGATTATAATCTTTCTAAACACTTTTTGCTTGCTAACAACGGATTGACGTTGAAAAAGATATGGGCTTTTATCGAATAATGGGATCGTTGTTCAGGTCGACGTCCCGGTTGACGTCCTCTTCGACGTTTCGGTTGTCATTCTAGTCATCGTTCTGGTCGTCGTTCCGGTCGACGTCCCCTTCGACGAATTTCCCTTGTTTTTCTTTGGTTTATGGCCGGTTACGCTGCCGTGCTTTCTGGTGTTTGGATCGACGTTCCGGTCGACGTCCCTTTTGACGTTTCAGTTGCTATTCAGAACGTTGTTCTGGTCGACGTCCCGGTCGACGTCCCCTTCGACGAATTTCCCTGTTTTTCTTTGGTTTTTGGTCGGTTACGCTGCCGTGCTTTCTGCTGTTTGGATCGACGTCCCGGTCGACGTCCCCTTCGACGAATTTTCCTTGTTTTTCTTTGGTTTTTGGTTGGTTAGGATCTCCTGTTCCACGCTCCAATAAACCCTTTGAACGTTACCCTCGTCGAATTTCCGGTCGGACACACCTCACATCGAATCTTTTTTTAATGATATATTAAACTCTGGTCTTTAACTTTCGTCTAAGATTAATAAAAACAAAAACTACAATAATGGTTAGTCGTATTTACTCGTTTATTTTCATTTTATTTTTTTGCGCCCAACCGGTTTTCTGCCAGAATTTTTATTCGGTTGATACCATACAGAAAATTGAGATCACATTCAGTCAACCAAACTGGGATTACATTCTGGATACAGCCAAACAGGGCAGCGACACTTATACCATGGCTCAGGTTGTGAAGATCAACGGAGTTATTTTTGACAGCGTTGGTGTGAAATATAAAGGGAACAGTTCATTTAATATCAACAATGAAAAAAATCCAATCCATATTGAACTTGATCATTTCAAGGCGCAGGATTATTTGGGTTATAAGGATATAAAGTTGAGCAATGGATTCCATGAGCCATCTATGGTGCGTGAGGTGCTGTCTTATAATCTTCTTCAGAATTATACTGAAATTCCACGCGCAAATTTCGCGCAGGTGTATATTAACGGTGCGTATTATGGTGTTTTCACAAATGTTGAAGCTATAACAAATACTTTTCTTGATGACAGGTTTTATTCAAACAATAAAACTTTCGTTTTTGCCGACCTGGGCGGAT
>CBIHPU010000018.1:0-18381 GCA_966211935.1 uncultured bacterium
AGACGCGAAGCGGAAGAGAAGGCTCGCCAGGAACAGTTACTTGCGGCGCAGAAAAAAGCTTACGAAGAGGCGGAGTTGTTGCGCAAGCTGCAGGAAGAACGCAGAAGAAGCGAGGAGGAAAAGATCCGCAACCTCAATAAAAATAATATTGCACTGAAGGAAGACAAAACCAACGATGAGAACCTGGAGGAAAATTTAAAACTCACGCTGGAGAAAGAGCAGAAAAAAATTAAAGAAAAACAAAACAAAGGAGTAAAGATTGCGTACGAGAACGACCTGATAAAAATGGTCGCGGAGAACGAACGTCAGCTGCGTGAAAAAGAATTCAAGAAACAAAAAAACGTTGCATATACCAACGAGGTAATCGAAACCCTGAAAGAAGAAGCTACACTGAAAGCCAAGGCGGATGAAGTTCGTTTCAATCAGAAACAAAAAGCAAAGCTTGCAACGCTTAACGGGCAGATCAAGAATAAAGAGATGACCAATCTTGTTAAGGACGTGGCATCCGCCGAGCGAGAAAATAAATCGGGACAAGTGAAAACTTATCCAACAATTGCAAGCTACAAGCCATCCGGACCAGTTGGCGTGACTACAAATCTTGAAACAACAAAATTCAAAGTAGTGTATACTGTGAACGTTCACACCGACGGAAAAACAACTGTGTTCCGTAAAGAAAGTTATTCATTTGGGATGATCTATTATTACAAAGACAATCTCGAAATTAAAAAAGAACAATACCAGACTGAACTTTCACAATACAAAGTACCATTATAAAATTATGCGCAAGTACTTTATTTCACCCCACTTAAAATTGATATTGCTCCAGGCAATAGTTTTGCTAATGTTCCCGAACAGGCTATTGCAGCAAACTACAAGCTTTATTTCTATCGGCACCGAACAGGGACTTGTGCAGAGCCAGGTGCAGTGCGTTATTCAGGATGATCAATCCAATCTCTGGATCGGAACACTTGCCGGATTATCAAAATACAACGGAACAACATTTACCAATTACACAAAAAAAGACGGACTGGCAGAAGACTGGATAACTACTGCATATAAAGCATCAGACGGGAATTTATGGTTCGGACATTGGGCGGGGAACGTTACGCGCTACAACACGAAAACTTCACTATTTGAAAATCTGAATCTTGAAGAGTACACGCGTTTTAAATCCATTCGCGGAATTGTGGAAGATGAAACCGGGAGATTCTGGATTGCCACTGAAGGTGCCGGCGTTTTTATTTATGATCCCAAAGAAAATAAAATGTTTGCCATTACTAAAAAAGATGGTCTTGGCAGCGATAATGTGTATGGACTTTGTATTGATGAAAGCAGAAATTTATGGTTTGCTACTGATTCGGGGCTCACTGTTTACAACCTCAACAAATCGCTCAGCAATCCGCAATCGTTTCTTCACCTCAGAACTTCTTCCGGATTTTACAGCAATAACATTACTGCGGTATATGTAAACTCTCACAAAGAATTATGGACTGGAAGCGCGGACAAAGGCGTTGGCGTACTTGATATTTCAAAAAAGATAGACGAAAAAAATATTGCCGGATATATCGCAGCTAACCACACGCGTTTTACAGAGAGCGCGGGACTCCGTTCTACTTTCGTGAAAACGATTTATGAGGATCAGCAGAAGAACATGTGGGTTGGTACAATTGGAGGCGGCGTTGGATTGTTCCTTCCAAAAAATAAAGAGAACCGTAAGAAACAATTCAGTGAAAGCGTTTTCAAAGCCTGGAGCGCGCGCGAGGGATTGAATTATTTTAATGTGAACGCAATTTACCAGGATCGTGAATTCACTGTCTGGATAGGTACGGATATAGGCCTGAATGAATTTCGCGGAGAGCGGCTGCAGACCTATGATGAAAACGATAATCTTCCCAACAACATTGTTTGGAGCGTTTTGAATGACAGCAATAATAACATCTGGATCGGAACAAACAATGGCTTATGCAAAATGCAATTCAGTCATGATTTTTATGGTAAGATAGAATACAGGAACATCACGACCTACAGCACAGCCAACGGTTTGCCGAGCAACGTTATTTACAGTTTGTATGAAGACAGCAAAGGAAATATCTGGGTTGGAACCGGAGTGAATGGAGTCGCGGTAATGGAAAAAGGTTCAAATCGTTTCATCTCCTATAATTCTTCAAACGGTTTGGCAAATGATATTGTCTATTCAATTACAGAAGATAATGACGGAAATATATGGATGGGAACAAAGGGAGGCGCCAGCAAGTTTGTGGTGAGCACAAAACAATTCAGAAACTATACGGTTGCGGATGGACTAGGCGGAAATCACGTATACCGTGTTTTTCGTGATAGTAAAGGATTAATATGGATTGGATCATTGGGCGGAGCGCTTTGCGTATTTGATGGATTCGCTTTCAAAAAATATGATGAGAGCAATAACGTAATGCACAAGTTTATTTTAAGTATCAATGAAGATAAATCTGGCAATATATGGTTTGGTTGTTATGGCGGAGGATTATATAAGTTTGATGGAAAAAAGTTTACGAATTATTTTCTGAAAGAGGGATTAAAAACAGAATCGCCTTATTCAATTATAGCGGACAATGAAAATAACATCTGGATAGGGCACAACAAGGGAATTGAAAAATTCAATCAGAAATCCGGCAAATTTTATCAGTACGGAAAGAGTGAAGGTTTCCAGGGAGTAGAGTGTAATCCTAACGCTATTGCCATTGACAGGAATGGCTGCGTGTGGTTTGGAACGATCATGGGAGCAGTGAAATTCAATCCTGCAGAAGAGAAAGCGAACAACGTAAAGCCTGTAACGCTTATTCATGGCATCAAACTTCATTTGCGCGACACCACGTTTCCTGCGGAGCGCCAATATGCTTACAACGACAATAATTTAACGTTCAAATTTGTCGGCATCAGTCTCGCGAATCCTGAAAAAATAAAATACGAATACACGCTTGAAGGTTTTGATAAAGGATGGATTCCCGGCGCTTCAGGACTGAACGAAGCAGTGTACACGAACATTTCGCCCGGCACTTATAAATTCAAGGTAAAAAGCTGCAACAACGATGAAGTGTGGAGCGAACCTACAGCTTATGAGTTTACTGTGAGACCTCCTTTCTGGCAGACTGCTATTTTCTATGTGCTTGTTGGAATTTTTATTGTCTTTGGAATTTTTGTGTACGATAAAGTGCGAAACAGAAATCTGAGAAAAGCGAAACAGGCGCTGGAAAAAGAAGTTGAGAAAAGAACCATTGAGCTTGCTATTAAAAACGAAGAGCTTGCAGAAAAAAACAAAGACATTACAGACAGTATACGTTATGCAAAACGTTTGCAGGATGCTTCGCTACCAAATGTCGCGCATATCAGCAAGTTGTTTCCTGCGTCATTTGTTTTCTTCAAACCAAAAGACATTGTGAGCGGAGATTTTTTCTGGTGCGAAAAAAGAGGAGACATACATTATTGCGCGGTGGTAGATTGCACGGGCCATGGAGTGCCGGGTGCGTTTCTGAGTATCATTGCAAATAATCTCATTAACGACGCGTTCGCTATTGAACCTTCGGGTGAACCGGCAAAAGTGCTGGATAAAATAAATCAACTCGCGTCCAAAGCGCTTGCTTCTACCATGGATACGTTCAGGATCCGCGATGGAATGGACATTGCAATGCTTGCCATAAATACTGCAACCGGCGAAGCAACATTTGCAGGCGCTTACAATTCACTTTACCTGGTGCGCAATAATCATCTTACCGATTATAAAGCCGACAGCATTGCGATAGGCTCATTTGAGCAGGGCACGGACAAAAAATACACCAGTCACAAAATTCAGCTCAGCAAAGGTGATCAGTTGTATTTATTTACGGATGGCTATGCTGACCAGTTTGGTGGTGACAAAGGAAAAAAATTCAAATACCGCACCTTCCAGCAGCTTATCGTGCACAACAATTCGCTTGATCCGGTTCAGCAGCGCAACGCGATGGAACTTGCTTTCAATGACTGGAAAGGAGAACTCGAACAGGTTGACGACGTTTGCGTGATAGGGATTAGGATTTAATACTCGTTACCTGCAAACGGAAGAAATTCCGTATCGAAGAAAACGTACAGTCCGTCAATGATATTTTTGTACCCTGAGAACCGACCGCGAAAAAATATCGAAAAAAATTTTATCAACTTCGCAAGCTTTTACATGATTATTGTAAAGGAAGCGTTTCCTAGGGAACGCTTCCCTCTATGTCTACTCTTCAAAAAACAATCTCCTTATCTCTCTATTTCAACATTATTCAATAGACACAATGAGTAAAGTGCAGGCGTCATCCTCAGATTCCTTTTTTATATTTGTCGCCGAAAAGTAAATCAAGCTGAGTTAGTGGTCGTCTTTCTTATTAATGGGTATGAAAAACTTAGTATTCGGCGCTACCTCAGCAATTAAAAATGTGAATCTTGAACAGAATTTTCTTTATTTCATGCGTGCTGTTGAGTTTTCCCTCGTCCTGATAGTCCTGTTTTGTTTCCCTCCGCTTTTACGCGCCCAAATTGATTACCAACCCATTCAAGAGTATGGCAGGAACAAAAATCTGCTTAAGCCATTCCTTGACCGGGTGAAGCTTCGCGAAAAGAATATCGAAGTTTCAAGCAGGAAAAACAAAAAGGAATTTAAATCGAGATCGAAAGAAATTGTAAACAACTTTATAGAGCTGGACACCTCTGGCGCTCTCATGTTTACAGATACGTTAACGGGTTATGCAAGAAAAATTTTTAACCAGATCATTAATGCAAACCCCATTTTGAAAGGTCAACAATATACTTTCTGCATACAACGATCATCTGAGCCAAATGCATACAGTAGCGGAGATGGAATGATAAGTATGAACATAGACTTTGTTGCAAGACACGATAACGAAGCCCAGTTCGCATTTATACTTTGCCATGAGCTGGCACATGATTATTTGAAACACGTGCTTGATGGAATGGTGGCCAGCATTGAGATATTCAATAGCAGTGAATATAAGCGCGAAATAAATGCCGCGAAGTATTCAGACTATAACAGTTATAAAAAATCTATGGCAGTATTCAAGAAATACCTGTCTAAGTACATGGAGCACAGCCGCGAGAATGAATTGGAGGCGGACTCGCTGGGATTGATCTTTTTTGAGAACAGCGGATACAATGTAGCCGAGGCGGTATTGCAGATTACACTGCTTGATTCATGCGATAGAGCTATTTATGACGCGCCTTTAGATCTTAAACAGATTTTCAATTTCAAGAATTATCCTTTTGATGATTCATGGCTGCAAAGTGACCCAACGGCAGCAAGCTGGGAGGGAACAAAATGGTGGGAAATTCCTGATTCATTAAAAACCCATCCAAATTGCCCGGAACGAGCTTCTGCCATGCAACGAATAATTAAAAAACGCGAAATAGCGCCAGGCGGAAAATTAAACAACCCTGAATATGATTATTTCAGAAAGATAGCAGCCTTTGAATTGCTTGAAGTGATGGTGGAGGAGAATCAGATTTCTATGGCGCTCTACCAGGCGCTTCAATTAAAACGTATTTATCCGGAAAGCGCATACCTCAACTCCTTTATAGTACGCGCAATATATTTAATTTATGAAGCTCAACTTAGACACAGGTTTACTGCTGCAGTTGAATTCCCTCATCAAACATTTACTCCAGGTTATAATCAATTTCTAAAATTCCTGCATAACCAAAATTCAAATACACTCGGAAATTTTGCAAAGAACTATTATGCCGACTTTGTGGCGACAGTCAATTTTCAGGATGCCTATTCGCAATACATTTCTATTTTGGTTAGCTCAATTGGTAAAAAACCAGCGGAGATGGAAGCACAGATTAAAACTTATGAATCAAAGTTCGGGAAAAACAAGTATTACATTTTGCTTATGCAGCATTTTCCAAAAAAGAAAAAAAAATAAACCAACAAATAAATAATAAATGAAGACAAGAATAAGCTGCCTGCTATTGCTGGCGACATTTGCATTTGCGATGAATGCGCAAGTAGTGAATTACGAAGGGATGCGAAAGCGCTACTCAACGGGGGTTAAAGCCATTATTGAACATCACGAAGTGAAGGGATATTATGTATTTTATTTTCTGGATAAAGCGAATAAGAAAGAAAATCTCTACAGCTTTAACCTGCTCGACGAGAACATGGACAAAACCCACTCAGTTGAGTTAACTCGCCCGAAACGTGAATCACTTCTGGAAATTTCCTTTAACGGAACACATTTCTGCCTTTCGTTTGTTGAACCTAGAGAAAAATATCTTGAATACCTGGTATTGGATAAAACCGGAAAACAGGTTGCCACCTATAAAGTAACAGATATTTCAAAAAACGAGATTGCAATGTATATGACGGCAACAGAATCTGAAGACGAAGAATTCATGGGTGGAATTGCACCTATTACCGGGAAAGGATTTGTGCGTTATGGAATGGAAAAAGAAAATGGATGGAGATATGTGATGGAAATGTTTGACAACAACGGAAAGAAGGTTTGGGAAGCGAACTCGGGAGCAACGTCAAAGAAATCATATGAAACGGGATCGCCTTTATTTTCAAATGATAAATATCTTATCACAAACATCAGCATGCGCGAAAAAATCTTTACAAGTGAATTAGATTATTTTGTTGCGGGATATGATGCTGCAACCGGCAAAGAAAAGTTTAAACTGGAAATGACCGGAACAGACTATTTCCATTTTCCTTTAGGAGTAAATTATGAGGACGCCAGCGGAGAATTTTTTGTTTACGGAGAATATTATAAACCCGGAAAAAACCCCATATCAACTAAGAGCCTTGGCTTCTTTATTAAAGTGGTAGATGCTGCAACCGGAAAAGTTAAGCAGTCAGGTTATTGTTCATATGAAAAAGACGTGACAAGAATAATGCCTGTAAGTTCACGCGGAAAACTTGAAGACGGAAGAAATTTCACTATTCACAGAATGACCCGAACGGCTGACGGAAAAATATTTGCTGTTGCTGAACAGTTTAAAAAAGCTGTCAGCGGTTTGGGCGTTGCCGCGAATATGCTGTCATCAAGCAGCAACATGAGCGCCATTAAAGTAAACCTGTTTGATATTATGATTTTCGAATTCACGCCAAATCTGGAATTGAAACAAATTCATATTTTCGAAAAAGACAAAACATCAGTTGAACTTCCCAAGGGACTGGGAATGCAGCCCGCTAATACTCTTTCTTATTACCTGAAACTATACGGTTGGTTTGATTATTGTTTTACTTCTGAAACAGCGGATAAGAAACAATTCAGTATCGTATATACTAACTACGATAAAGATAAAGAGGAAGGCAACAAATTTATTCTTGGAACAATTTCTTACAATAAAGATCAAAAGCTTGTCACCGACAAAATTCCGAAAGAGTCGAAATCAACTTACTTCCTGGCTATTCCTGCAAAGGCCGGATATGTTGCTGTGTTTGAATATTACAGAAAGAAACGAATAGGACAATTGAGACTCGAAAAACTGAATATTTAGTGAGTATTCTTAATTTAAGGCGGGGCCCGGTTAATTACCGGGCTCTTTTTTTTATCTTTTTATTTCTCCTCTTTTTCATCAAGGCGCTACCGATCCTAAATATCCCGCTCCGCGGTAACTATTGCCATTCGAAATAAGTACAAGATATACAGGAAAGAGAATTCCTGTGGCGCACACCCACGGCTTTGGGGCTATCTGAATTGAATGCACAAAAAATTTATTGTTGTGAACCTGCACCGCTAATGGATAAATGGTTTTCATTTCCTTTCGGCTCGTTCCCGCCTTATTCAGGTGGATCTCCTCCTTACGAAACGCTCCGGTGGCGTAATCAAAAACGCCGTATTCAAAAAAGTCGCGTACGTGACGCACAGATTTCCTTGAAAAAAATGAGCGCGTTTCCTTGCCTGCAAGCAATTCAGATCCATAGGACACATAAAAAGTTTTGTTGTCAGGACAGATAACATGTACATCTTTTACATTCCAGCCTTCGTAAACCTGGAACCTGTTGAGATTTGATACCCAGACGATGGTTCCATCAGAAGAGATGCGGAAGGCAGTGACGTTTGATTTATTACAATAATAATATGTATTGCAGACTCCCCGGTTATCACATGACACACGGGATACATTTCGCATCATGCTGCAGAATAAAACCAAATCCGTTGAGTCAACCGATTGAACGCTTTCAATTTCATAAAATGAACCTAACGATTCTTCCCTTGAATACATTCCACCTCTTCCGTAAAAAGTTCTTCGCTCTCTCCAGTCCATTTTGTCTTTTGAAAAAACTTTTTCCAACTGTTCCCGGGTAAAATATGAAAAATTAGATTGCACGATCTGTAACGTGACAGGATTAATCAAACAATAAAAAATTCCATGAGTATCTTCACCTTGCGGATCTTTGGTAAGGTCACAGAAAAAACCAAAAATCTTTACCGCGTTTTTTTCCGCTTTTATTCCAACATCAAATACATTTTTCTTTTCAATCTGTAAGGGAATTGTTTTTAGCGTGTCAGCAGAAGGAGAAATTACTGTATAAACAGAATAATTATCATTACGAAAACGTCCGGAATATACGCGCGACTCAAGGTGCAGATTTCCATCTTCACCATACTGGTAAACGGTAGAAAACATATCCGCTTTCCCGCCTTCATCATTTATTTTTTTCCTGCCGGAAAAAGCAACATTCAATGCTGAATCCAAAACATTGTATTCCACTTCCTCACCTGACTCTTTATCTACCCTGAAATCCGCGCCAACCATTATTCCCCTGCTTAAAAGCCTGTTGCCTGAAATAAAAGGGCGCACATACCTGAGCGATTTTACATCAGCAGATGTAGAATAAACTTTCTGAAGCTCTTTGATCCGGTTTAGCTTGTCATCAAAAACCTCTACAAAAAGAGAAATATTATTTTTTTTCTCAAGACTCCAGAAGATGTACAAACGATTTTCATATACCAACGTCTTCTCATAAATGTACCCCAGGTATTTTTCCTTTTGCGCCGGATCTCTTCTGTCGACCAATGTTACAGCAGCGAGCTCTTTCATGTTCTCTGACGCGAGCGCGACGATGCGCAAACGTTCCTTTTTTGTTCTTTTGGTTTTGTTTGCGTAAAGCGCGTAAATGTATTTGCTGTTACTTCCAATGTAATTGCTGAAAAATCCTTCTTTTTTGTTATCGTAAAATTGCTTTCCGCTCCATTTTACGCTAAGCGGCTGCGCCCCGACCATTACGACGAATGGCAAAAGGAACATCAACAGTTTTATTTTTCCCAGGTTATTCAATTTCCAGTGTTGTGTAATTCTTTTTCACGTCAAAAAAAATAAATTGAAATTCTTCAATTCTCAACCCTTACCCATTGAAGATGAAAAAGCATCAATGAAAAAACCAAAAATTGTTTTCACATTTATATATTTTCAATTTTGAACTAAGATAAAAAGAAATAGTAACCGGTCAAATGTCCAAAATTCTCAATTTATTTTTTCGTTTCCCTCATAATCATTTACAGCGCGCACAATTGCTTTGCAGGAAGAGAAAAGTTCCCTGTTAAGATTCAGTAAACTTGCCATTTCCCTTTCAAAGATCTCTTCGCCTTCTGAACTGACGCGGTAAATTTCACGCAGGCGCAAATCGTATTCATCTTCGGCGCGAGCGTATAGTTTTTTTAATCTTTCAGCGCGATCTGTTTTATCGCCCACATGAAGAATCCCATTAAGTTCTCTGTAAAATTCTTTCAACTGCTTTTTAAAAGATTGGTATTTATTATAAAGATCTTCTTCAGCCGAAGCTCTCAGGTCGCGCCGGTTATGCAAAATATCTTTCATGCTTTTAGCTGAGTACATCGCGTTTTGAATTGATGTTGCAAGCTGCTCAATCCTTCTTTTTGAAACGTCATCATTATTCAGAGAAGCATTCTCTTTGGTCTGCAGGAAAAAAGAAAGAATTTCTCCTTCCGCTTTTTTCAGGCCCGCGTACTTTTCCTGGAAGGAAATCAGTTTTTTTTCCTTCTCATTCAACAGCGCGTCTTCTTCCTCAGTTAAACTCAACAACGGCTCCCTGATGTGAAAAGCCTGCGCGTTAAACCTGATCACACGCAAAAGAAAATAATAAGTTTCTTTTTCCAGAGTTGCGGCGGCATCCTCTATAAAATCAGTATTCGCTTTTGACAGAAAAAAAGTAGCGGTCAGATCTTCCGAGGTAAAAAGCCGGTCAAGAAAACGACCGAACGGCTGAAGAAAGGGATAAAATAAAATTACTCCTGCAGTATTGATAAGGGTTTGAAAAGCAACAAGTGACAACAATGGCGTTTGAATTCCCGGAATATTTGTTACAATATCTGTGAGCCACGGAAGCAACAGATAAGCTGCAACAGTAATGAATGCATTGAAGATGATGTTACCTGCTGTAATTCTTTTTTTATCTGCAGAAGCGGTTGCTGAACCCAGATAAAATTTTGTCGCAGTTCCAAGTTCGGATCCGATAATTACTGCCGCCGCGGTAGTGAAAGGTAAAGCGCCGGTATTAAGCGCGCTTAACGTAATTACCATTGTAGCCGAACTACTCTGCATTACTGCCGTTACCAGAAAACCCAACAAAATAAAAAGAGCCGCATCGTAATGAAGATATTCTGAAAAAGAAAATGTATCCAGAATCCCCAGCATACTTTCTTTCATCAGGTTCAATCCGAGAAATAAAAGTCCGAACGAAAAAATGAAGCGGGAATAGTAGTAAATTTTTTTTCGGGAATAGAAAAAAACAATGACCGGCGCCGCAAGGGCCATAAGGGGATAAGAAAGCGCCTGCAGACTAATCCCAAATCCAATGAGCGCCACGATCCAACTGCTTAAGGTAGTTCCGATGTTTGCGCCGAGTACAACGGCAAACGCGTTGCGCATATTGATGGCGCCTGCCGTAACAAAGGCAAGCGTCATTAATGTCGCTATTGTGCTGCTTTGCAAAACCGCTGTAGCCGCAGTACCGCTTGCTATTGCTCCAAAAGTAGTGCTGGTGTATTTTCTAAGGAAAAGTTTAAACGTACGTCCTGCAAGCTGCCTGAGCGCATCCTCGAGCAGCCACATTGAGTACAGGAAGATTCCCAGCCCCGCAAAGAATTCCCAAAAGTTTTCCATATAAGTTCATGCGCATTCCTATAAAACGCATCTTTCCGTTCAGCCACGATTTGATTTGCCCGAATTAACACGGTACAAATAAAAAAGGAAAACCATAGCCAGCACCAACATTAATATAAAACCCAGACCTAGCATCTTCTTATCTTTTTAGTTTAAAGGACACACAAAAATTTCATCAGCAAATTACAACTACACAGAAAGTTTTTTAATGATGCTATACAATGAGATGCATGATTGGACTCATTAGATATTCACCAAATGTTGTGTTAATGCACGCCGGAATAGTTAAAATATTTGGTGCTAATGTTTAGTCCTCCACGTTTTTTCTCTATTTTTAGTACCTGAAAATCCTAAACCTCCACTATGCGCTTCAGCAGAAATTCAATTGTTTTCTTTTCACTGTTCCTTCTTACCGCTTTTTTTTCATTTGGAAAAAATAAAACACTGGCCTGCGATACCGCATTCGCGGGTACCGATCAGCAGGTTTGCGGCGACTCAACAATATTAGAAGGTAATGTTGCACTCAACGGAACAGGAACGTGGACGCTCGTTTCCGGTACAGGAACAATCAACAACGCAAACGCGGATTCAACATATGTAACAGGATTAAGCATAGGAGCAAATCTTTTCGCATGGACAATTTCAGGCGGAGGATGTCCAACTGTTTCTGATACTGTTGAAATTTATATCGATTCAATTCCTACTACTTCTAATGCCGGACCTGATCAGCAATTATGCGCTGACTCTGCAGTACTAAGTGCCAATACTCCAACAGTTGGTACAGGGAACTGGACAGTAGTGAGCGGATCGGGAACAATAACTAACCCAAATTCTCCAACAACATCGGTAACAAATCTTGGCGTGGGAGCAAATATTTTCAGATGGAAAATTTCTTCAGGCACTTGCGCTTCCGATGATGATATTACAATAACAAGGGATCTGCCCCCGGTTCCTGCAAGCGCGGGTAACGATCTTGTTTTATGTGACACCGTATTTTTTCTCACCGGAAATACTCCGCCATATGGAACTGGATTATGGACGCTTATTTCAGGAAGTGCCAATATTAATTTCCCCGGAGCCGCGGGAAGTGGAGTTTCAGCAATGAGTTTTGGTGATTCCGCAACATTTGTCTGGACACTAACCAATGGTGTTTGTCCCACATCAAGCGATACACTTATTGTAAGCGTAGACGTGCCGCCAACAACCGCGCTGGCAGGAAATGATCAGACAGTTTGCTCAGATTTTACAGCGGTTTCAGCAAACACGCCTGCAGTAGGAATTGGGTCCTGGTCACTGGTTTCAGGAAGCGGAACAATTACAAATCCGAATACACCCGGCACTTCTCTTGTTGCCTTGGGCCCTGGTCAAAATTATTTTGTGTGGAGCATTGCCAATGGAGTTTGCCCGGTTTCAACGGATACAATTCTGATCAATAATCTGGAAAATTCTCTTCCAAATGCAGGACCTGACCAAACCATTTGCGCTCTTTCAACCACATTAAGCGCTGACACGCCTGTAATTGGTAACGGTACATGGTCACTTGTTTCCGGTGCGGGAAGTATTCTGTTTGTTTCAAATCCTTCAACTCTTGTTTCCAATTTAAATGCTGGTCAGAATATTTTTGTGTGGACGGTATCAAACGGAATTTGTCCTTCACGAACAGACACGGTTATTGTAAACGTAAACGCTCCAAGCACTACTGCAAATGCCGGAGCTGATTTTACTGTTTGTGGTAACAGCGCAGTTTTATCAGGAAGTAATCCGGTGAATGGTACCGGACAATGGACAGTTGTTTCCGGCAGCGGAACTTTTTCAAATGCGACATCAGGAAATACAGCTGTCAGTGGCTTGAATACCGGCGTAAATATTTTTGCATGGACAATTTCAAACGGAAACTGTCCGTCTTCATCAGATACGGTAAATGTAACTAGTGTAACAACACCGCCTGCCGCTTATGCAGGTAGTGATACAACCATTTGCGCTGATTCAGTTTTACTGAATGCAAACACACCAACAAGCGGAACAGGAATGTGGACAGTTGTAACATCTGGACCATCCGTTGTAGCAGGTGCCTCTGACTCGACAATGGCTTATAATTTCGTAGTTGGTCAGAATATTTTTGTCTGGACCATCAGCAGTGGAAATTGTCCTTCATCTTCAGACACAGTTGTAGTGACCTTAATTGCAATGCCAACTGTTGCAGACGCGGGAGCAGATATTACAAGCGACCAGGCACTGATAAATCTTAATGCAGTAAGTCCATCTGTCGGAGCCGGCATATGGAGTAATCTTTCTTCAGAGGGTAACATCGTTACACCAACTTCAGCAACAAGTTCATTCATTGTTTCTGAATCAGGCGAATTCGATCTTGTGTGGACAGTAAGCAATGGAATTTGTCCATCTTCATCTGACACTGTTCATGTGAAAACTGAATTCACGCCAATTCCGGAGATAATTACACCGAATGGAGATAATGACAATGACGAATTTGTAATTAAGTCTCTGCAATATAGCAGTAATGGAATTAAGCTAGTTGTGTACAACCGCTGGGGAAATGTTGTTTATACGAACAATGATTATAAGCACGATTTCAACGGAACAAACAACGCGGGAGAAGAATTGGAAGAAGATTCCTATTTCTATGTTGTTGAAGCAAACGGAGTCGAAAAATTCAAAGGGTACCTGCTCATTAAACGTAAATAAAAAAGGTAATGAAAAAAATATTTTTTACACTGTTGGGATTAATTGCAATGTTCACTGCCGGCGCGCAGCATTATTCTTTATTCAGTCAGTACATGAATAACGGCATTGTAATAAATCCAGCTTACGCCGGAAAACATGAACTTACAGATATTACTATCTCGCATCGTCGCCAGTGGACAGGTTTAGCGGGTTCTCCGGTTACCACTACGTTCTCAGCGAATTCACCACTGAAAAACAATAAAGTCAACCTGGGGCTTGTGTTTCTTGACGACAGAATCGGAGACGCTTCCAAACAAAACATAAATGGAATCTATGCGTATCGTTTAAAAACAAAATTGTATTATCTGAGTTTTGGAATACAGGCCGGGATTGAGTTCAGTCGTGTTACCTGGGAGCGTTTACAGCGTAATGACCAGAACGACGCGTTGATTCTTGGCGCCGCAACACGTTCGATTGGAATGACGGGAGGGGCGGGATTTTACATGCACAATGAGAAATCTTTCTTCGGACTGAGTGCGCCATATATGGTAAACTCCGGAAGTAAAAATAATTTTGGTTATGGGCCACTTATGTTTACAGGGGGATGGAAATTTTTGTTGAAAGACAGCAGCGCCATTCAGCCTTCACTTCTTGTTCGTTATACCAATGGCTCACCGGTTCAATATGATCTGAATGTAAATTATTACTGGAAACAGAAATATGGAATTGGTCTTTCTTATCGTTCAAATGAATCTGTTGTTGCAATTCTCGAAATTCCGTTTAACCAGCAATTCAGATTTTATTACAGTTATGATTTCGGTATGAGCCAGATCGGAAGGTATCATAACGGCTCGCACGAAATTATGCTTCGGTACTTCCTGAGTAAGGAAACGGAGAAAGCTCCGGAAACACCGGTAACAACTGAACCTCAAACTAACTGATTCGTCCGGCTGAATGAAACAGAAAAAATCTACTGTTGCATTTCCTTTTGTGCTTGAATTACTTTCTTCCGTTGATTATCATGTAAAACCAATGTTCGGTTGTCACGCCGTTTACATTGGAGAAAAACTCATGCTGATAATGCGAAACAAGGAAGATCATACGGATGCAAACGGGGTGTGGATCGCAACTGATTATCCCCATCACGACTCTTTAAAAAAGGATTTTCCTTCTCTGTGCAGCGTTTATATTTTGTCCAACGGAAAATCTGAAACAGCGTGGCAAATGATTCCATATGACGCGCCGGATTTTGAAGAAAGCGTTACTGCGGCCTGTGAACTTGTATTGAAAAAAGATCCGCGAATTGGGAAAATTCCTAAATCAAAATCGGCACGCAAAAAAAATAAATAATTTTCAGGCGGCGTTCCTGAAACGGCGCTCATCTTTTTTCATTGTTTCAATTTTCTCTTTCTTCAATTTTGTCACATTTTTAGATAAAAGTTGCTTGTGGTGAACAGTTATTTTACGATGTACAAGATGCAACGCATCATACAACAGAATATCAAATTTTTCATTTCCTGTAAAAATAAAACCCAACCTCTCCGCACCAAGTGAATAAAATGTTGCTTCCCGTTTATAGAGCTGAATACAAATCTCCTTGTTGATTTCTGCTCGTATCGCTTTTTCCACCTTTTCAAGTTCCAGTGCTGCTTTGTATTCGCGCTTATCAATTCTTTCATTTTTCTCTGTACGTGTCTTATAAAGCGCCGTGAACAATTCGTCTAACTCAAGCGAACCATACATTCCAAATGAATTCAGGGTAGAAAAATTTATTTCAACAAGTTCCACTCCTTCACTTTTCATCTTTTCCAACGATTGAATGAAATCCATTCTCAGCTGGTTCTCTTCTTCGCTTTTATTATGATGCGCGTGCATCCAGCTATTGAATACACTGTTTAATTTATTTTGATATTGTTTCATGTGTTATCATTTAAAAATAAAAACCCCTTCCGCCTTTAACGCCGGATAGCTCCGGATCCCTTAACTATTACTGTTATCGGCAGAAGGGGAAAACCATGGCAAGTTTTTTTCTCCTACGCGGCTTCCTTTTTTGAGTGATTGATCACGTCGTTAAGAACAATCTCTGTAAACACTTTCTTTACACCGTTCTTGTCCGTGTAGTTATTGTAGTTGATGCGTCCTTCAATTGTAACATGGTTGCCTCTTTTCAACGACTCATGAACCATCACCGCAAGTTTGTTCCAGGCCGTTATATTGTGCCAAAGCGTATTCGAAATGGTTTCACCCTTCATGTTCTTATATGAATGGTTGGTTGCTACATTAAACTTCGCCACCTTGGTATTGACGCCAATTGTGTCGAGTGTGGGATCTTTTCCAAGATATCCGGTTATGATTACTTTATTGATGATTTCTTTTGGATTGCTTATTTCTGAAAGCTTTTCTGTTGTATTCATTATTTGAAATTTTTTTGTTGAGACTAAAATTTAATTGTGTTTAAAAAAAAAGGCGCCTGCCATTGGCAAGCTGCCCAGTTATTAATTATGCGTGCTCTTTTTGTTTTAAAACGTCAAGGCTACGCAGGATAATTTCTGTAAAGACTTTGTTTACTCCGTTGCGATCTGTGTAGGAGCGGTTGTTGATCCTTCCGGTTACAGAAACTTTGTCGCCCATTTTCAGGGAAGTTTCGATTTTCTCAGCCAGTTTACCCCATGCAACGAGACTGTGCCATAATGGTTCTTTTTTCTGGTCGCCATCTTTGCCATAATAGAAATTATTCGTCGCCAGGGTGAAAAAAGCTTTCTTTTTTCCGTTTTTGGTTTCTATAACTCCAGGATCGCTTCCGAGATTACCGGTAAGAATTATCTGATTCATAGACTTGAAACTATTTTCCTTGTTCTCAGATTTTACTTCAGATTTTACTTTAGTTGTTTTTTCTTTCGCTGGTGAATTCTTGGTTTTCATTTTATTAAAATTTTAAATGTGTTTATTAATTTATTTTCCCGTTCTACGGTATGATTTAATTATTATTCTTGTTTTTTTCTGATGACAGTTGAAAAAGTTCCGTTATACCTGGCAGTGTGAAGCGGTAGTATTACTTTACCCATTTTTTTCAGTATGGCTGTGAGGCTAAACACTTTCGGCACAACGGAACTGTATTTCTTTAGGCAGCTATATTTAATGTTGAAGTATTTTCATTTTCTTTCGCCTGTGCAGCAACCATGCTTTTCGCGATAATTTCCGTGTAGAAGCGTTCTACGCCACGCTCGTCATGGTACATGCGGTAATTCAAACGACCTTCAATGCTTACGGCTGAACCTTTTTTCAATTGTTGTTCCGCTATAACTGCAAGATCGGACCACGCAATTACATTGTGCCAGGTAGTCTCACTCTGCCACTCGCCTTCTTTATTTTTGAAATAGCGGTTGGTTGCTACTCTAAACTTTGCTCTCTTCATTCCACTGGTCAGCTCCATTACTTCCGGATCATTACCCAGATGACCTGAGATTGAAACTCTGTTGATCACTTCTTTTTTTACTAACGCGGGTTCGTTGTTTGCGTCTGTGCTTTTTACTTTGCCTGCATTTACGTTATTCAATTTAACGCTTGCCTGTGTGGTTTTACTTGTTGTTTTCATCTTACTTTGATTTAATTGTTACTTTTTACTTTGTTTTTCATTTTTACTTTCCTCCGTATTCAGTTTATATTTTATTTTCGAACCCGGATTTGTCTTTTTTCGTTTTAAGCGCTTATTTGAAATTGACGATGCAAAATTGTAGGCGATTCCAAACAGGACGCGGTTGCCTGTCGCTTACTTTCGTTTAAAATTCGTTTGTTGTCATTTGTTGTCGACTCTAATGATGTATTTAACTCATAATCAACATATTTTGGCAAACGAAATATTACATACTCGGAGTAAAAAAATCAGCGAAAAAATCAAATGCGACTAAATTTGGCGCAGTAAAATCCTAAGTTCTTTAAGGTTTTCTGCGATGTGAAAGTCTATTAATCTCGCAGGACAAATAATTGTAGAGCGCGTTATACTATTTGATTAGAGGTGAGATCGCTCATGAGCTAAACGAAAAAATTCCGGATGCAATTTTCTTACATTTACAAAATCAACTCCATTACATTATGAAAAACTGGTCCTGGAAAAAGAAGATCATTACAATACTGTTAGTTGTGTTTGTGATCATACAATTTATCCGTCCCGCAAAAAATAACGGTGAACCATATGGTCCTAACGACTATACACAAGCGCTTGCAGTTCCACCTGAGATAAAACAAATGATTGAAACATCTTGTTTTGATTGTCACAGCAATAAAACCAACCATATGTGGTATGAAAATATACAACCGATTGGATGGTGGACTGCAAATCACGTTTCCGAAGGAAAAGACGAGTTGAATTTTTCTGAATTCAATACGTATGAAAACAAGAGAAAGGCGCACAAACTTGAGGAAATAGCGGAAATGGTAGAAGAAGGCGAGATGCCACTCAAATCATATTTGATCACGCACGGCGGAGCCAAATTAAACGAAGAGCAGAAAAAACAACTGGTAGACTGGGCACTTACTGAAATGAGAAAGTTCGAG
>CBIHPU010000019.1:0-18241 GCA_966211935.1 uncultured bacterium
GATGCGCTGTCCACGGTTCGCAGAGTGTAAGAGACATCATCGCTCTTTCTATACCCACATACAGGTGAAGGAAATCTGTTGCTCCTCCAATCGCCGCGCTGCCGTGTTTAGGTCCGGCCTGTCCAAATCGCGCAAGATCACTCGCGATTGTGAAATCACATGCCATTCCTATTTCCTGTCCGCCACCAATACGCATTCCGTTTACGCGACAGATGACAGGTTTCTCACATTTAAGTATGGCGCTTACCATATCATTGAACAAACGCATGTATTGACTGTACTCTTGCGGATTTCCTGAATAATATTCGGCGTATTCTTTTGTGTTGCCACCCGTGCAGAATGCTTTATCACCAACAGCAGTAAAAACAACCGCGACAACGCTTCTGTCATTCGACGCTTCGCCGAAAGCAAGAATAATTTCTTTAACCGCCTGTGTTGTGTACGAATTGTATTGTTTCGGATTGTTTAAAACGATCCAGGCATTGTACAAGCCTTTAACTTCACTTCCGTCCTTGTCAAGGCAAGGTTTTTTTTCAAACAGAATTTCACTGAATTTTACGTTTGCGATGTTATGATTATTGAGTGTTTTCATAATGTGATTATTTTTTTTAGTTGAAGTCTGGAATAAGAACGGAGCGTTTACTGTATTTGTGTTCAAGTGTGTTTTTAAATACTTCGTTTATTTTCTGCATAGGGAATGTCTGAACGAACTGGTCGATCTTTAGTTTATCATTTGCTATCAGGTCAACTACCTCTGGATATAATTCAGGTTTGCAGCCCCAGGTTCCGATGAGCTTTGCATCAAACGCCATCAGGTTGCTTAACCTCACTTCGAGTTTATCCATTGTAAAACCTACAACAGACAAAGTGGAGGCGAAAGTGATCAGGTTAAACGCCAGCTCCTGTCCAGGTCTGGTTCCGCTGATCTCAAAAATTTTCCAGCCGTATTTTGGTGCCTTCAATTCTTTCGCGATTTCCTTAACTTTTTCCTTGATGGTTTTTATATCCATTCCTTTCGTGTTCAGCGTGGCATCAATTCCATTCGCTTTTGCAATTGCAAGTTTTTCATCGCTGATATCAAGTGCAAGAACTTTTGCACCGAAAATTTTCGCGATCTGTGCGCCGTAAATTCCAACTCCGCCAACTCCGATAATTATGGCAAGATCTCCTTCAGCCAATTCTGATTTTTTTACCACCTGGTAGGGAGTGGAGATCGCGTCCGCAATCACAGCCAATGTGGCTAACGGATATTTTTCCAAAACCTTTGCAGGTATTTCACATAGATATTTTGATGGCACTTTAATGTGCGATGCAAATCCGCCATGAAAGTCATTGCCAGGCATTAACTGACTGCGACAAATATTACTTCTTCCTGTTTTGCATAAATCACATTCTCCGCATGGCAATACTGCAGGAATTATTACAGCCTTATTTATCCATTTTTTATCTCCCGCAATAACTGTCCCGCTGATCTCATGTCCCAATGTTAAGGGCATCGATTGTTTGGTTTGTACGCCCGAGTGCCAGAAACTTAAATCAGTATGGCAAACGCCGCACCCCGCAATTTTTACAAGCGCTTCGCCGTCTTTTAATTCTGGTAACGCAGATTCAACAAGCTTGAAGTCCTTGTTCAGTTCTACCATTTGCCATTGGTGCATTGTATTTGTACTCATAAATTAAATGTTTGTGTTCTCAAATAAAATTGCAGTTCCCTGTCCGCCGCCTATGCAGGCAGACGCGATTCCGTATTTCACTTTACGTAAATTCATTTCCCGTGAAATTGTCAATGATAATCTTGCACCAGTTGCAGCTAACGGATGTCCGATGGCAATTGCGCCTCCATTTACATTACAGATTTCCCTATTCAGACCTAATTCCCTTTCGCATCCGATAAATTGCGCGGCAAACGCTTCGTTGATTTCAATTAATCCTATGTCTGAAATTTTCAGTCCTGTCATTTCAAGTAGTAATCTTATTGCCGGTACAGGACCAAGTCCCATAACATTGGGGTCAAGCGCGCTTGTCGCTGATGCGAGAACTTTTGTAAGAGGCTTAAGTTTGTTTTTGATTACATAATCATAACCTGCAACCACCACCATTGCTGCACCATCAACTATTCCGCTTGAGTTTGCCGCTGTTTGTACTCCATCTTTCATAAACACAGACGGAAGTTTAGCCATATCTTCCAGATTCGATGCACGGATATTTTCATCTTTACTGAAATCTTTGACGCCGCGCGGCAGAGAAACTTTTCTTGGTTTTAATCCTTCGGCTTCGAACACAACAGAGTTTAAAGAGAGAACTTCATCTTTGAAGTAACCTTTTTCAATTGCTGATAATGCGCGGTCAACTGATAATTTTGCAAACTGATTTGCATCGTCGCGTGTGATTTTGTGTGTCTTCGCAACATTCTCTGCTGTTACACCCATTGGTACGGCGGCCGTATCATTCAAAGCTTCCCACAACATATCAACGAAGCCGGGTCGACCCAGAGCATAACCCATTCTGTTTCCGAATGCGGCGGTAGGTGAAAGTGTCATGTTCTCCGTTCCTCCGCACAAAGCGGTCGATGCTTTTCCAAGTGAAATCTGTTCTGCACCTGAAATAATTGTTTCAAAACCCGAACCGCAAATGCGCTGTAGCATAACAGCCGGAATACCTTGCGGAATGCCTGCGTATAAGCCAATGTGACGCGGAAGGAAATATGCATCAGCAGAGCTTTGTCCGATATTGGCAACCATTACCTGGTCAATTTCTGTAGGCTTAACTCCTGCCTTTTCCATTGCGCCCTTCGCCGCGTATACTCCAAGATCCGTTGGAGAAATGTTTCCAAGCGTTCCACATAATTTTCCGAAAGGCGTACGCGCTCCGTTAACAAGAAAAATGTTATCGTAAACAATTCCTATTCCCTTTTCTTTATGATGAAATCCTTTCATGTTCTGAATTTTTTAATCTGATGAATGTTTTTTTGCAAGCAGCGCTGCGCCGAATGAATTAATCATTTGCGGATTCTTCGGAACGATAACTTCCTGCTGGAATTTTTCCGATAAAATATTTTGGAGGAATGGATGATGCGCGATTACCCCACCTATCATATAAACCGGTAGACCTTTTACTATTCGAAGTTTTGCAATTCGGTTAACGATAGAAATGTAGATTCCTCTCGCGAGATCCTGAACGGGAACTTCATCAAAGATCCATTTCATGATCTCTGTTTTCGCGAATACAGTGCAGAAACTATTCAATTCGCTCATGAAGTTGGATGTAGAAGCCAGTTCACTCATTTTGGAAAGATTTATCTCTGCGCGCTCTGCTATTTCAGTAATAAATGTTCCCGTTCCCGCTGCGCACTTTGTATTCATATAAAAATCATCAACCTTTCCTTGACCTGTACTTTTTATGATCTTGATGTCTTCTCCGCCAATGTCAATTATGTTTTTTTCCTGTGGGAATAATTTTGAAACGCCAACTGACGCGCAATAGATCTCCGTCTTGTTGATATGCGCGTCTTTGAAATGTTCGCGTCCGTATCCGGTAGAACAAATACCTTTCACCTGGTAGCGTGAATAAATATTATCAAGCGTATTGCTCAGCTGATTCTTCTCCCTGTTCAATGTCTTCAATATCCGCTGAAACACAATGGTGTCATCATCACCGATCACTGTAATTTTAGTGTAAGAAGAGCCAATATCTATTCCCAGATAATGCATTACATATCAATTATTGATTCTGATCCCGATTTAAGATGCTGACTGATCAGATTGTTTTTATATGATGCTGCTTTTACCAGGTTCGTGAAGGTCAGGTTCAGCGGAGTTCTGATATAATGTTTGCGTCCATACTCAACTATCTTTCCGTTGAAATAATCTATTTCAGTTTCGCGGTCGTTAAGCATATCAACTGCCAATGATGGAAAATGGTTTCCTGCCTGTTTTAAATATCTCAGGCATAATTTCACGAAATTCTCCGGAAATTTAATTTCTTCCGCTTTTGCAACTTCAACTGCTTCCAGTATGAGTTGCTCAGCTATATCAACCGTATCCGGAAAATTCATTGACTCTTTTATCGTGAGTTTTGATATTCCGCACAATGGACTCATCGACGCGTTCAGAATAGTTTTTTCCCAGATGCGGTCTGTAATTTTAAATGAGTCGAGAAAATGTGTTTCTATGTAAACGCTGGTCAACGCTTCAGCGATCCATTTTCCAATTTCCTGTTTTGAATCGTCAATGGAAGCGATATAATTTGGCGGATTAAAAAACGTAACGTTTACAACATTTGGAGCATGAAGGTTTCCTGCAAAGTTTACAACCATTCTCAATGTTTGCGATTCTCCAAAAACATTCGCGAGGATCTTCTCTACATCAATTCCATTCTGTGAACTCAGTACACACAACTTTTTATCTATCTCGATTCCTTCGAAATTCGAAAGAATGTTGTTCATGTGATGGGATTTCACTGAGAAAATGACAAGATCAAGATCCTGCTGCATCAATTCATCTACTGAAGTGTAAGCGTTATTGAAATAAACATGTTTCCTTATTTTTCCTTCGAGACGTATTCCTTCCTTGCGGATAAGATTCATTTTTTCCTTACCACGGTCGCAGATAGCGAGATCACAACCCGCTTCTTTCAGATGTACCGCGAGGATCTGTCCCACCGGTCCCATTCCAATTATCCCAACTTTCTTTCTTTCTAAACTCATGACAATTGTTCTATGAATGTTTCAATTTTTGTTTGCGTCTGTCCTTCTGAAAAAAATCGCAGATCGCATAAATCACCTTCTATTACCAATGTGTCAATCGCCAATTCCTGTTTTAATCTCATAGGCATTCCAAATCTCGCGTTGGAATTATTAAAACATGTTTTTGCATCGTGAAAGATTACGCCGTTTATTCTGAAATCTGAAACCAGTTTTTTTAGAATTTCAGTTTTTGCTTTTTCGCTGCGATTAATGAAAATCTCTGTATAAGCAAGTGCGCTTGATTCGAACGGATCTTTTTCGTCAAAAGCGTCAAACACCCAACTATTACAATAAGTGGACGCAACAACGGCCGCGTTATTCTTGGAAAAGAGATCTGACATCCAGCGTAGCTTTCCCCATATCGGCATTCCGTCCCAGTAAATTCTGCAGGTTTCCTTTTTTAGAAATCCGACTTTGTTTTTTACGTTTTCTTCGAGCTCCGCGAGTAAGAGTTGATAATAATCTTTCGCTACCTGGGTTCCTCTGAGCACTACGATTGGTCCCATGTGAATGGTGCCATCAAAAAAACTTAATGGGGCAGGATTGTTCCTGCTTGTTTCTAGAACTTTTTTCCAAAGTAAAGTCGCTTCCTTGCTCAGTTTAAGTACTTCACGAAAACGATCTATATCGAATTTATTTCCTGATATTTTTTCGCAAATTGGAATAAGCGCCTTGAATTGCGCGGCAACATCTTTAATATTTTCTTCAGTTACTTCGTGAACGTGACGCGGAGGTAAAATCCCGAATACAGGACATTCAAATTGCGTGGAGAAATATGTGAACCAATCCTGAACTTCCCGACATTGATTTGTGTTGTAAACGATCAGATCTGCTTTTGGAATTCCACTCATTCCATATTGTTTTTTCAGTGGAGTTTCGTTATTGATATATGCGCCAATGTCGCTGGTTAGATATGAGCAGATATCTGAACTGTAACCGAGTTTCGTTGCAGTCGGAATGAAATCACCGGCAGTTCTTGTTGCTCCCATCAATGCGCCATGATTCTCGGGGAAATAAACTTCAAATCCAAATGACCGAAGTAATTCTGCAGGTCCCACGCTCGTGCACCATGCAACGGGGTTCTTAATGCCGGTAAAATAATCCCGCATTATTTTTTTTAATTCCAGTGAAGCCTTAATCTCGTACATAACCTTTCTTTTTTACCTGGACTGAAACTCCGGAGTATTCAGTTTTATTATATAGACATCTTCTTTCAGATCGTTATTACCACCGTAAAGATTTTCCAGATGCGCTTTATAAACCCTGGTAACATTATTTGGCGCAATCTTTAAGGAAGGTGTGATTGTGTTTTTTTCGATTGACAATTCATCATCAATTATCATTGCCGCTTTAATTCTGGAAAATTTCTGACCTATTCCGCAATTGGCATCATGCAAACATCCGTGAAGGCATTTACCTAATTCATCTAAAGTTCTTGGACAGAAACATCCTTCCTCCGGTGACAATTCATAACCTGGATGGTCAAGTTGTTTTTTGTTCGGGAACAATAATGCGACCGGATACTCGCTGCCGCTTCCTACCACCAGAGCAAATGAAATGTAATGGCATTTTCCCTGGATGACCATTTCAAGTTCACTAGGAATCACTTTTTCTCCGTTTAATAATTTGAATACACGATCTTTTCTGGAGATAAGTTTTAATCCTGTTGATGTCATCTCGCCGATATCGCCTGTACAGTAAAATCCGTCTTCAGTAAAAACTCCTTTATTGGCTTCGTCATTTTTATAATAACCGGTCATCACATTCGGACCCTTCACCTGGATCTCACCGTCATCAGCAATGCGGATTGTAACTCCCGGAATTGGTTTTCCAACCACACCACTTTCTCTTTTTACTTTAGGATCAGTTAATGTGCAGCACGGCGAAGTTTCAGTTAATCCCCATCCTTCAATTACCGGAATGTGTCGAGTTTCAAATTCGTCAGAAATATTTTTTGGAAGCGCCGCCGCAGCAGTGAAAATGAATTTCAGGTCACCATGAAAAAACAATTCTTCTACTTCTTTTTCTCTTCTTGTTAATTCAACTAAAGCCTGGTAAGTTTTCGGTACACTGAAAAATAAAGTTGGTTTAACCAGTTTCCAATTTTCCATCAGCACCTTTGGATCTTTTCCGTAACCTGATTCAAGATAAATTGTAGATCCGTTATAAAGCGCGGTGAACTTTTCGAAAATTCCGCCGAAACTGTGGTGCCACGGTAAATAGGACAGAAACCGATCGTTTTCGTTCAGGTTCCATAATTGAGCTAAAGCAGCCTGCTGCGATAGAATATTTTCATGTGTCAATTGCACACATTTAGGAATGCCCATTGTTCCTGATGTATACATGTTGAGACAAATTTCCTTAGGCTTGGCATCAAACAATAGTTCTGCGAAATTTCCAGACCTGCTTTTTAATAATGCACTGAATTGAACAATGTTCTTAAATCTTTTATCCTCGACGTGATCGAACGTAATAATTTTTTCAAGAGCGTGTCCACCAACTCTGCCAAGCTGTAATTCACCTGCAACCGCAAGAAATTTAGCATCAGAATGTGTTATCAGTTGATTTGCTGTTTCCGCGTTGAAATACGCGAAGATCGGAACACTGATTCCGCCGCTTGCCATTACCGCAAGTTCCAGTTCCAGCATTTCTTTCCTGTTGGGAGAATAGATAACAATTTTATCTCCTTTCTGAAACCCTAACTTATGGAGATTGTATGCAATGTTCTGAATATTCTCATAAAGTTCTGACCAGCTGATTCCAACGTATATATCGTTTAGTTTTTCTGAATAAACGATGTTACCGCCGAATTTCGCCGCGTTCCTTTCCAACATCGTCGCGATGTTTGGAACGACCTCACCTAACTTTATTTCTGATCTGTAAATCTGCATACAATTATTTTACACCGCCACTGCTTGTTTTTCTTTCAACTTTATATGACGGAAGCCGCCCCATAATGCTGCGCCCAACGCGCCAGCGTAAATTGCATCAGGATGCGTTTTTATAATGAATTTTTTCCCTGTCTCTGCAAGTTGTTCTTCAATAGCCTGCAGCATTCCTTTGTTCAACGCCATTCCGCCGGTCAAAACGATCGGTGATTCTCCTTTCAATGAACTGATCAGTTTTATGATTCTGTTTGCAATTGAAATGTGAATTCCTTTAATGATGTTCGGGGTAGACACGCCGCGTGAAACCATATTGATCACGTCCGTTTCAGCCAACACCGCGCAAATACCAGAAGAAACTTCCGGATCGGTTGATTGCAATGAAACGTCTCCAACTTCTTCAATTGACAATCCGAGATATCTTGAAATATTCTCAACGAATTGTCCTGAGCCGGATGCGCATTGACCAGTCATTTTATAATCCTGCACTCGGGCATCTTCGCTTATTTTTACTGAACGCACGTAAAGCGCTCCCATGTCAACTACAGTTTTCGCTTCGGGGTAAAAGAAATTTCCGCCTTTTGCGTGTGTTGTCATTCCATAAAAGTGTCCGCGCTTCCGCTTTACCAGGTCGCCCTCGCCGGTTGAAGCGAGATAAGCAATGTCTTCGTATTTCAGATTATGTTTTTCAAGCATTCCGTTGATCATCTCGTCAGCCAGTTGCGAGGGATTACGTTTACGCACTTTTTCTGTTTGCTTGTCAACTATTGTGGGATTATCAGAATAATCTACCAGCACCAGCTTAATAAAGTTGCTGCCTACATCGATCCCCATTGTGTAAAATGAATTTTTCATCTGATTGTTTAAACTTTTATGGTTTGAGTTCTTGTAACCGTTTCTTTTTTATAATGAACATTTCTTTCTTCCAGGTAGCTGATCATCTTTTCAAAGCATTGTTCGCTTTCACCTATATATTCCGGCGGACAAACTCCCTTACGCGTGAACTGATTTGTAAGAACGAGGTTTGCAGCTGCAGTTGCCGTATAGGCGGTTGTTCTTGACATTGAGGTTGTTTGTGTTTTCCTGTCAAAATGATCGAGCAAAGTGTAAGTTGTTTTTTCTTCGTTGCTTTCAACAGTCACTCTCATTACAGTAAAATCTTCATCGCCTGGTTTCATTTTCCATATTGGAAAAAGTAGTTTCGATGTGAGAACCAATGGCGATATATTTTGTCCGTTGATGTCGATCTTTTCTTTATTGAGGAATCCGCTTTCTCTTAATATCCGCATGATGTTTATGTGGCCAGGAAAACGCAATGTTTTTTCTTTCATGTCTTTTATGTGCGGCATTGTGTCGAGCAAACTTCTCAATCCATCTGTATTAAAAGATTCAAGCGTTCCAACATTTTCTATATTCAGGTATTCTGCGTCTGTCAGTGCTTCTTTTACTACAATTTTTCCATTCTCTTTCAGTCGCGCCGGACGAGTATATTCTTCCAGCACATCCGCTGGGGAAAAAACGGCTTTGTATTCATATGGCCATTCGCGGATAACAGGTAAACCTCCAACAAGACATTCATAAGAAATCAGCTTTGATTTTGCATTATGATATCCCGCTATGATATTGCACATTCCCGGAGCAACACCGCAATCAACTACTGCCGTGATATTATTTTTTTTTGCCAATTCATCAAGTGCTAACGGGTTCTCCGGAAAAAATGAAATGTCAACTACGTTTTTTTTCGCCTCAATAATTGTTTTAAGAACGTCAAAGCCAAGAAAACCTGGAACCGCGCAAACAACAAGATCGAACGGATAAAGTAGTTTTTTCAATTCCTCCGTGTCGGAACAATCGCAAACAACAGTCTTAACAGGATGTTGTGATGAAAGTAATTCGAGAGCGCGTGCGTTAAGATCCGCGCAGGTAACATCGTGCGCATGACAAAGATCCACGGCAATGGTTTTGCCAATTAATCCCGCTCCCAAAACAATTACTTTCGTCATTTCAGTTTTATTAAACGCTTTCTTTAGCTTTCTTCGCCGAAGGCAAATCGATCTTAATATTTCTTCTCGCGAACATCGCTCCACCTAACGCGCCCATGAAAATTGAATCGGTGTGAATATTGATCTTGATATCGTTACCGTAGTTTTCACGGATCAATTGCTCAAGATATTTTATCACTGCCGGATTTCTTGCGACGCCACCCGTAAACGTAAATTCATTGAAAACTCCGCCTGAACGAGCTATCAGGGACATTGCTCTCATGATAATTGCTTTATGTAATCCACCCAAAATGTCTTCGCGTTTCTCTCCAAGGTTGGTGAGCTCTCTTAATTCTGCTCCGGCGAATACAGTGCATGTTGAACAAATGGTTACTTCTTTCTCAGCTTTCATCGCCATCGGACCAAGTTCGTTCAGTGAGATACTCATTTCATCCGCGATGTATCCAAGGTAGCGACCGCAACCTGCAGCGCAACGATCATTCATCTGGAAGCTTGTTACCAAACCATATTTATCTACCTGGATCGCTTTGGTATCCTGACCACCAATGTCCAATACAGTTCTTGTATCCGGAAAAACGGCGTGCGCTCCAAAAGCGTGACAGAGAATTTCCGAGCGGATACAATCTTCGGGAAACGGGAGCAATGCGCGTCCATACCCTGTACCAGTCATATTGGAAATATTAAATTCAAGTTCTGCGATTTCATTAATGTGCTCACGAAGAGAATCAGACACATGGTCAAATTTTCCTTTTAATAAATTCATCTCAGCGTCGAAGTTTACACTCTTCTCATCTGCCGCTGTGTCGGGCAAATTTTTGTATTTAACTCCTAATTCTTCAATCGCTTTGTCAATGAGTTCCTTGAAATTGAAATCGACAGTCTGATTTTCCGCGGGACTGATACTTTTATCCCAAACCGTCATCAACGGTTCAAAAAGCGACATGTCAAGTTTGTTTACCTCTTCATTATATTTTTCTGAGACAATATCTCTGAAGAATTGGTTCTTCGCTCCGAGATTTTTATAGAGGTATTCGTTTTTAATATAAGGTTTGATTGCTCTCCTGATCTTTCTGAGTTCATCCAGGATCTTATCTTTCAATTCTCCATGGAAATATGCATTGCTTGTTTTAAACAACTCGTCGCCCAGTCTGTCTAGTCTTACTTTGAACTGTTCGTACTGAAATACATTCTCAAGATCATTGATGTATTTTTTGTATTCAGGTTTTGCATCAAGCTCACTTTCCAGCTTTTTTTTCAGAACCGAAAAACGGGCATTGTAAATCGCCTCCTGCTTTGCAATCTCTGCCGCAACGGAATAATTGGCGCGTGTATTTGTGATTCCACGTCCAATGATCTCATCCTTTTCGTTTATAATTACGGCTTTCGATGTTGTTGATCCAAGGTCAACGCCTAAATAATATTTGTTCATTGTTGCTTTTCTGAGTTTTTATTTCGCTGTTTCCTGTGCCAATATGACTTTGCGCTGATCAAGCATCTGGAAGTATGATTCGAGGCGATTCTTGATATTCGCGTACGAGAAATATCGTGGGTCAACAAGATCTGATTCAATGAATCCAACCGGAATTCCGGTGCGCTGTTCAATCTCGCGCATGATCATTAATTGTCCCGCTGAAAATGAATTGCAGCTTTTAATTGAGTTGATAAGGAATCCGTCTGCCTGGTATTCTTTCACATATTTTTCTATGAGATCTACACGCTGAGGAAGATTCATGTTTGTATAGCAACCCATGCAATATTTAGCGAGACTTTCCAATGGTTCTTTGGGATTATGGCGGAAGCCCATATCATATGTTCCTCCCACTTTTGTGTAAGTGGATGCAACGATCACAGCGCCCATATCATAAAATATTTTCCAGAATTCGCGGAAGTTGGTCCAGTTAGGCGGACCCTCGATAACAAGACGGAAACGTTCTTCTTTCAATTCTCCCTCCGGAGTTACCGGACCCAATCCCTGTTTGATTCTTTCTTCTATCTCGCTCCATAATTCAGTGTAATAATCTACTGCTTCTTCTGTTCCTCTGAATGCAGTAAAGATCGGCCCGATATAATACACTCCTGCAAAATACGCGTCAATGGGAGTTGGTTTCATTTTCGCACTCTCTAATATTTTTACAAGAAGATCTTCAGCTTTCGCTGAATTCTCCATCATTTTCGAGAGGCGATTGATATCAAATTTTTTTCCTGAAACCTGTTCCATTTTCGGAATAACATCTTCCTTCATCTGCTTGATCATGTATTCAACCTGATCTGATGTGATTTTTCCGTCTTCCTGGTAAGGTGTGTGCAGCATAGCAACAGGTACACCTGGATATAAACGCTCAAGGTTCTCAAACCACTTTAAGAAAGTAAAGCAGCCCGTGTAGCTTAAGAGAAGAAGATCGGGTGGAGGAAGTTTTTCTCCCGTCGGGCCGATGTTTCCTTTAAGCATCATGCCGATATCGCATTTTACATAAGTACAAACGTCTTCTGAAAAACCAATTTTCTCCGCCTCTTTTATATAGTCCGCCGATTTCTTTCTCATTCCCGATTGCAATGCATTGATCTCGGGATATACAGGAAGCATATCAAATGACAGGATTAGTTCTGTAAGATTTCCGGGTACAAAAGTGTAAACTACCTTTTTTCCCAACTCTTTCGCCATACTCAATTCTTTGAATTGCTTGGCCAGCATTTCCTTTTGCAGGTTCATGCTTTTTTCTTTGATCGCCTCTTTTGGTGCTTTTGACATAGTCTTCTTTTTTTATTTATGCCCAGAGTTTAATTGAATCTGAAAATGTTCCCGCCTGTTCTTTGATCACTTTGAACTGACCTGTGTTTTCGTGGAACTGGAAATTGATATGAGGAACGCCTGCAATGTCACATGCTTTTTGTAGTTCAGGTCTGTCAAGTAGTGCCGGATCACAGAAACTTGCAGCACAGAATACCACACCATCCGCTTCGCGATCTTTTACCTGCTGAACCAATCTTAATCCTTTCGGATTGCCAACGTCGTAAACGCAAGACGCAAATGTGCTGCGCGCAATAAACGCCTGTACAAGTGCATTCATTGGATCCGCTGATTTATCATCTATATCCCCCATTATCCAACGTGAGCCTTGCATGAAATCATCATCAACGATATAACATCCCGCCATTTCAATTGATTTGATCATTCCGATGGGAGGCTGCTCGCAGAACGATCCACTGATTACAACACGAATGTTATCCATCGGTTCACCCTGTTCTAATTTAATGTGGTTAACTACATTTTCCAGGATTGCGTTATGTTCTTCAACCGGCATTCCTAATCCCGCGCGTAAAATGTAATAGGTGTCAACGGCAGACAATCTCCATGGATACGCCTGTCTGATAGCGTAGATATCTTCAATTAATCTTCTGTTTTTGTTATAAAGACTTATTGAGTGATTTAATTTTTCCGGGGTGACCTTTACTTTATTAATGTTGTAGATATCGTCCAGCAGTTTTTTAATTTCTTCCTTATAAAATTCACCGCCTATCTTCTCATCAAAATTTTGCGGATAATCAAAATATCTCTGGAATTTTCCTTTTTTGCTGAGCTTGAACATTCCGGAGAGGTTACGGACGCAATCGCATATTGCAGGAAAAATAAAACCGTCAAAATCATTAAGGTTTGTATCAAGAGCCATCTCGATCACGCCACGCGGAAGGTGACATATGTACGACTGATAATATGCATCGCCTTTGATGATTTGTTTGCGATCGCCTGCCCCCATAATTCCCACAGCCATTCCATTGGCGGCGTGAATAATTTCGCGCGGTACGTAAATAGGAAGATAACCTACCAGGACACGACTTTTATCCTGCTCTTTCCATTTTTTAGCATGTGTAAATTGAAGGTCGAAAGCAATCTCTTCACAGCTCTTAACTATTTCATTTAATTTCATCGTTACTGCTTTAGAATGTTGAAGTATTCCAGCTTTTTTAAATACTTGTGATTTGAAAGAACTATTTTTTGTTGTCACAATTCATGTTGTGACAAATCTATTTTTTTGGTACGCTTTAATTGGTGATGCAGCTCACTTTTTGTGACGTTTGTTTTAATTTAATTCGCTTATATAATGGTAAACTATGTTTAATGACATTGGGGTTGTTGTGCTTTGCGGGGGAATGTCTTCAAGGATGGGATACCCTAAACCTTTTCTGAAAATTGGCGATCGCTCTCTTCTTGAGCGGACAATTGATACCTATTTAAACGCCGGAATAGTCAAGCCAGTGATCGTGATGAATTCGGATTTGTTTTTTGATGAACAGCATTCTGACACTATTATGAAAGTATCACAGAAATCCGTTTTAATTAAAAATACACGAACTGAATTAGGAAGATCGCATTCAATAAAACTTGGTCTGGAGAAGTTGCGGGAAAAATCATTCTGTTTTATTCAGAACATAGATAACCCGGATTTCAGTTCAGAGTTGCTGAGAGGAATGATCGTGAAGGCTGACGCGGAAAGTTTTGTGGTTCCGTATTATATGGGTAAAGCAGGGCATCCTGTCTTGATCGGAAAAAAAATAGTTGATCATTTGTTTTGCTTGAATAACAATGATTGGATATTAAAAGAAGAGCTGAGGAATTTTAAAAGAAGAACAGTGATTACAGCTACCAATAATGTTTTGCTGAATGTTAACACTTATGAAATTTACCACTCGTATATAAAATCGGTTTTACAAAATTCATATGTAGGTAACGGTGAGAAGTTTATTTGATATTTCCCGTGTGTTGAAGGATGAAAGGGAAGCAGCGGCGCTTTGCACAGTTGTGTCCGTCAAAGGATACACACCGGCAAAGCCTGGTGCTAAAATGGCAGTGTTGAGCACGGGTAAAATTTTTGGAACAATTGGCGGCGGTGATCTTGAAAAAAAAGTAATTGAAAATGCGATAAGAGTTTTAAAGAATAATAAACCAGAATTGTTCCGGCATGATTTGTTGCATCAGCATAGCATGTGTTGCGGAGGAACAATAGATATTTTTATTGAACCGGTGGTGAAGAAAAGCAGGTTATATGTATTTGGATCAGGTCATACCGGGCAGGCGCTTGCAAAGTTTGCTGTTGATCTGGATTTTGAAGTTTATGTTATTGACAACAGAAAAGATTACATGGATCAAATTTCGAATCCTGCAATAAATAAAATGAATCTTGAGTTTGAACAGGCTCTGTGTTTGCTGCCCTTTGATCATGCTACCTATATCGCGATCATGACCTATAGTCATTCCATTGATAGAAACATTCTTGCTTACTGCATTGGTAAACCTCATGCGTACCTGGGAATGATTGGAAGCAGGCGCAAGGTCGAAATGACAAAAAAAATGTTCTCTGAATCTGCACTTGCAACTATTGAAGATTTAAATAAAGTTGATATGCCGATGGGAATCGATATAAAATCGGAAACTCCTGCTGAGATCGCTATCAGTGTTCTTGCCAAATTAATTGAAACCCGTAAAACCCAGGTGTATGCTGCAAAATAATATTGCAATAGTTACGGGAGCGGCGAAAGGAATTGGTAAAGCAATAGCTGAAAAGTTTATTGCTGAAAATTATTTTGTTGTAGCCGTTGATATCGATAATGAAAATGGTAAGAAATTAGAAAAAGATTTTACTGGAAAAGTTCGATTTATACAAACAGATATTTGTATCGAGGCGCAGGTTAAAGAATTATTTGAAACAGTTATTAAAGAATATAAATATGTTGATGTGTTAGTGAATAATGCGGGAATAATCCGTGATAACATGATCTGGAATATGCCTGCAGAAGATTTTGATGTTGTTGTAAATGTAAATCTGAAAGGTCCCTGGATGATGTGCCGTGAAGCTGCGAAAATTATGAAACAGCAGAATAAGGGAAGAATTGTAAATATTGCTTCGCGCGCGTGGCTCGGCAACAGGGGACAAAGCAATTATTCCGCTTCTAAAGCCGGCGTTGTTGCAATGACACGCGTACTTGCTCTTGAACTTGGTAAATACAATGTATGTGTCAATGCAGTTGCTCCGGGATTAATTAGTACTCCACTAACACAAAACCTTGAAAAGGATGTCTTACAAAAATTAATTGACGCGCAGCCAACAAGAACAATGGGAGATCCGGAGGATGTGGCAAACGCCGTTGCATTTCTTTCTTCCTATAAAACACAATTCATTACCGGCCAAACAATTTATGTTGACGGTGGAAAAAGTATTGGTGCAGGAATATAAAACATGTTATATACATGAAGCAGATTAAACTAAAAATAAATGGAAAACAATATGAACTCCTTGTTCATGAGCATGAAATGCTTTCGACTGTAATAAGGGAAAAAGCAGGTTTTACCGGAACAAAGATAGGTTGCGAACAGGGAAGCTGCGGAGCGTGTACTGTTTATGCGGATGATCAACCTGTTCTGAGTTGTATTAGTCCAGCTTTACGCTATGATAATGCTGAAATAACAACCATTGAATCTTTGTCTCCGAATGGAGGTTTACACAAGCTTCAGCAAAAATTTGTTGAGAAAGGCGCGATACAATGCGGGTTCTGTACTCCGGGAATGGTAATGACCGCTCTGGATTTTGTAAACAAGAATTCCAATCCTTCTATTGGAGAAATTAAAGAGGCCCTTTCAGGAAATCTTTGCAGATGTACCGGATACAAAAAAATTATAGAAGCGGTCGCTGAATTTGCCAATGAAAATAAAAGTCCTGAAAATATTGATGGTCAGATTGATTTTCTTGTAAGTAATTCAGAAACTAATTGTCCAAATTATACTTCAGCCTCAGTTGGCGTTTCCCGTCCCTACATTGAAGCAACAAAAAAAGTTACAGGCAAAGCGAAGTACGCTGACGATCTTGAGTCGGGAAATGTATTGCATTGTAAATTTCTTCGAAGCATTCATGCGCACGCGAAGATTGAAGACATCAATGTCGATGATGCTTTGACGCTTGAAGGAGTACGTTATGTTGCGACAGGTAAAGAATTGCCGATAAAGTTTGGGGTGCTACCGCTTTCGCAGGATGAAACTGCAATGGCTATTGACAAGACCAGGTACATCGGTGAAATTGTAGCTGCGGTAGCTGCCGACACAGAGGAAATAGCAGCACACGCGGTAAAACTTATTAAGGTAAAGTACAGAAGGATAAAAGAGTTTCTTGAGATTGACGATTCGCTGAATGACATTGGTAGCAATGAAAAAATTCATGACTACGGAAAATTCAATAATAACATTCACAAAAAAGCTGAATTGCGTTTCGGAGATCAGCAACAAGGATTGAAGGATGCGGATGTAACGCACAAATTAAGTTTTGAGTTTGAAGGAATAAATCACGGGTTTACAGAACCCCATGCTGCAACAGCGTCGTGGGATGAAAATGGTTTAACGATAATCACCGCAACCCAGGTTCCGCATTATCTGCATCGCGCATTGGCAAAGGTGATGGAAGTTCCATTAAGTCGCGTGAGAGTAATTAAACCTTACGTTGGCGGAGGCTTTGGCGGAAAGAGCGATCCTTTTCCTCATGAAGTGATCATTTCCCATCTTGCCCGTAAAACTGGTAGAACTGTTAAAGTGAGATTGTCAAGAGAAGAGGTTTTTATTACCAATCATGGAAGACATCCGTCAAAGATGACTGTTGAAATGGGTGTTTCAAATGATGGTATTATAAAAGTGCTTGACGCAGATGTTGCAATTGATGGGGGCGCTTATGGAAGTTTTGGTGTTGTTACTTCGTACTACAATGGCGTTTTATTGCAGGCGCCTTATAAACTGAACAATTTTGGTTTTCGCACGTTTAGAGTTTATACAAACAAACCGCAGTGTGGAGCTATGCGCGGGCACGGAGCGGTTAATTCCCGCTTTGCGGTTGAATCGCTTATTGACGAACTCGCGCACAAAATAAAAATGGATCCATGCGAATTGAGAATGAAAAATTTTCTCGATTCAAATACGCTTACAGTCGGTCAGTACCGCATCACTTCAAACGGAAGCAGAGAGTCACTGCAGAAAGTGATGGACCTGTCTGAATGGAAAAAGAAAAAGGGAAATCTAAAATTTGGTCATGGTGTCGGGGTTGGTTGCGGATTTTTTATTAGCGGAAGCGCCTTGCCGATAATTTGGAATGAATTACCTCAATCGGTTGTTCATTTAAAAGTTGATTTTGATGGAAGGGTTTTGATCACATCCGGCGCTAGCGATATAGGTCAGGGAAGTGATACCATGCTGGCAATAATTGTTGGTGAAGTTTTAGGGATCAACATGGATCAGATACATGTTCTCGCCGCTGATACGTTACTTACTCCTGTAGATCTGGGAAGTTATTCCAGTCGCGTAACGTTCATGGCTGGAAACGCTGCTAAGAACGCGGCTGAAAATCTAAAGCAGGAAATTCTTGAGACAGTTTCCAAAAGAAAAAATATTTCAAAAGAAGAAATTAATATAGAAGGTGGTCGTGTTTTCAGCAATGATAAATCAGTTGATCTGTCCTGGATCGAAGCAGTTGATATTCTTACCGCAGGTCGCGGTGCGATCAGTGTGAGCGGAAAATATATTTCGCCCAAGCTAGGAGGTGATTTTAAAGGCGCTGGTGCCGGTTTGAGTCCATCTT
>CBIHPU010000020.1:0-17941 GCA_966211935.1 uncultured bacterium
TGTTATAACCAAGTTGCGTCCAGCCGGTTGGTGTACCGCCAACAACATCAAATGACTCGCTTTGCATTACCTGCGCTTTATTAACGCCGGGTGTAAAAACAAAGCCAAGCATTATAATAAAGCACAACAGCGAAGTGAAAAAGGAAAAACTACTTTCCTTCTCGTCCTGTTTAGTTGATTTGATCGATAGTAAATTGTGTCTCATGATGAAAAATTAAATATTGAAATGTTACAGCTTTTAAACTGTTTGGTTTAAAAGCTTACAAAAATAGCCAAACTCAGGTACAAAGGGCGCAGTTTCTTTGCCGGTAATCGTTAATATGGAGCGTTTTATCAAAATCGTTTTTTACGCTGCTGTATACTGTTCATTTTCAAACCTTAGCAATTTTTCCTTTATCGCGTATTTAAGTAATCCTATCGAATTGCTTGTTCCGGTCTTCCGTAAAAGATTTTTTCGGTAAGTATAAACGGTTCCAATTGATATTTTAAGTTTTTCTGCAATTTCAGAACTGCTATGTTCATTACAGATCATATCAAGCACCTGTTGTTCCCGGGCACTTATTCTAAATTTTCTTGCTTGAATATACATATGGATTTTTTTTACAAAATTTGTTTATCCTCCTTTAATTAGGTATCCCGTAATCAGGTAATCTTGTATGGCTGTGAAGAAAGTTTTTATTCGTTTATTGATCTTTTGTCTGATTCTGAAAACATACACAACGAGTGCACAAACAAATTACAGAGACAGCATCAGGATAGCGATTAAATCAGAAACATCTGATTCACTCAGAGTAAAACTTCTGCTAAAAGCGGCTTTTCACTACCGTTATAACAACATTGCAACGAGCGATAGTTTCGCAAGAGAAGCACTGAAGCAATCAAAGCTTCTCAACAGTAATTACCTGCAGGGACAGTCAATGCTGGCAATAGGGATTGTTTATCTGACAACCGGCAAATTTGACTCCGCAGAATATGCATTAAAAAAAGGTCTCAAGCTGTACAAACCAGATAACTATTTCGAGCGCGGACAATTGATCAATAATCTGGCATTAACCTATTATTATAAGAACGATTATAAAAACGCGCTGATCATTGCCGGCCTCGGACTAAAAGAAGCGCCGTTGGGAATGGATACGATTTCGATTTGCGGAGTAAATACAACTATTGCCAACGTTTATCTTGCACAGGCCAATTATCAGCAAGCGCTGAAATATTACAGGCAATCTCTTGTTTATGCGGATCTGAAAAAAGATCATTATGTACGGGGAGTTCTTTTAAATAACATCGCTTCCGTTTTTGCTGAAATGCGCGAATTTAAAAATGCGGCGGATACCTATCTGGAAGCAATTAAGGAAAGAGAACTGATTAACGACAAAAGAGGAATGAGTTCAAGCACAATGAACGCGGGATTGATGTTTATTGAATTGAAGAAACCTAAAGACGCGGAACAATACCTGAAAAAAGCGCTTCAATTGAAAAAAGAAATAATGGACCGGCCCGGTCTCATGAACGGGCACGCCAACCTTGCTGAATTGTACATTACATTGAAAAATTATTCCCAGGCGCATAAACATCTTGATACGGCGGAGAAAATGATCACGACAAAAACGCCTCCGGGAATCCGCATTACCATTTACAAGGTTTTAGAGAAATTGCATTCCTCCATGCATAACCACGCGGAAGCTTATCGTTACCTTAATCTCAAAACGTTTTTTTCCGACAGCATAAATCACCTGGAAAAGCAAAAGGAAATTGCGGCATTACAGGTGAAATTCGAGACCGAAAAAAAGGAGGAGGAGAATATTTTACTGCGACAACAGAATGAAATTAAGCAAATGAAGATCGATGATTCCCGGCGAAATACACTTATGCTTTATGCAGGAATTTTGCTTCTTGTAGTAGTACTCTGCGTCACCGCCTATGCTTTCCGTTTGAAAACAAAAACAAATAAGAAGCTGGAGACCCAGAACCAACAGATCAATCGTCAGAACACTGTTCTTAAATTACTGAACACCCAATTAATTGAATCGGAGGAAAAATTGCGCGAATCTAATGCAACTAAAGATCAGTTGCTCGCAATTATTTCACACGATGTTAATTCACCTTTAAAAGCGCTCGGAAATTATCAGCGATTGATGCTTCAAAACAGCAGTGAGTTGAACAAAGCGGAGCTTGAAGAAATATTACAAAAGATTAGTTATAACTTTTTCCCCCTCGAACATTTAGCTGATAACCTGGTGCATTGGATGAGCCTGCAACGTGACAGGATCGAAATTACCACCCGGCATTTATACGTAAAAAATCTGCTTGAAGAAACTTCTGAAGTCTGTGCACTTCAGGCGGCGCAGAAAAAAATTGAAATGATAATTAAATGCGGAGAGCACGATACTATTTATGCAGATGAAAATTTACTGAAACTCGCTCTCAGGAACCTTTGCAGCAATGCATTGAAATTTACAAACGCTAACGGAAAAGTTGAACTGATCTTTAATAATGAAAACGGAGAATTAATTATTTCTGATTCAGGTATTGGAATGGACGAAAATATGCGCGAGAAAATTCTTAGCGGATCAACCGCTGCTTCCCAAACCGGAACTTCCGGTGAAGAAGGAACGGGCCTTGGACTGCAACTTGTGAACAGCGCTTTAAAAGCACTGAACGGAACGCTTCAGATAACAAGTGAAAAAGGAAAAGGCACAACATTCGTTATCCGCCTTCAGAAAAAATCAAACGCTAATCATTAAGCAGTCCATACTTTAGAGCGTACTTCACCATTCCAACAGTATTATTCACGCCCAGTTTTACAAGAATGTTTTTTCTGTGTGTATCTACGGTGCCGGTACTGATAAAAAGGGCCTCTGCAATCTCCGAGCTGGAATATTCCTTACAAACGAGTATAAGAATTTCCTTTTCACGATCACTTAAAATCTGGTCGGGAGCGTCGCTGATTGTTACTGAGGACTTAATAGCAATATCATCCGCCTGGCTGTAACTCTTCAGCGAATCGTCAAAGCACGTTTCCCCGGCATGCACAGCCCGGATTTTTTCAGCAAGACGTGCCGGCTCAATATTTTTCAGGAGATAACCTTTAATATTTATTTTCTCTGCTTTCTGAATAAACCTTCCTCCGCGTTGCATTGTAAGCAGTATCACCTTTGCAGGATGTTTTTTTTCCTCCAATTGCCTTGCAACTGACAAACCATCCATTCCTGGCATGTGCAGGTCAAGAAGCAGTATGTCAAAATTATTCGTCTCGCAAAAGGACAGCAATTCATCCGAGCTGCCAAAAGCACCCGCTACCAGAAAGTCTTTTTCTTTATTTAATATGAGCGACAAACCCTCAACATGAAGAGCGTGGTCATCCGTCAGGACTATCCTGATTTTGTCACTCATAAACTTTTAAAATATTAGGGCCGGCAATTCAGATCCGGCATAAAAAAGAATGCTACTACGTGCGCGCGTCCTGATTTCCACCCACAACTTCTCTTCCTATGCTTGCATAATAATAACCCAGTTCGCGCATTTGCTGCAATGAATAGAGATTCCGGCCATCAAAAATTGCTTTGCTCTTCATAACACCGGCCATTTTTTCAAAATCCGGATTGCGGAAGAGCCCCCACTCAGTACAAATAACAAGCGCGTCGGCACCGGTAATTGCTTCATACGCGTCGTTGGCGAAATTGATTTTGTTTCCCAGCAAAGCTTTTACATTATTCATCGCTTCGGGATCATAAGCGGTAACAGTAGCGCCGGCGTTAAGCAACTCGGTTATAACATACAATGCCGGAGCCTCGCGTATGTCATCAGTATCCGGCTTAAATGCCAGGCCCCAGATTCCAAAATGTTTTCCTTTAAGGTCGCCCAGGAACTTTTTGATTTTTGGGAGAATGATTGTCTTTTGTTTTTCATTCACATCCATTACAGAATGCAGGATGCGGAAATTATAGTTAGCATCAGATGCGGATTTCTCCAGCGCCTGAACGTCTTTAGGAAAACAGCTGCCTCCATATCCTATTCCGGGAAAAAGAAACCGTTTTCCAATCCGGTCATCTGAACCAATACCTATCCGCACCATATCCACATCCGCGCCAACCAGCTCGCAGAGATTGGCGATCTCATTCATGAAAGTAATTTTAGTTGCGAGAAAAGAGTTAGCGGCGTATTTGGTAAGCTCAGCCGATTTCTCATCCATGAAAATTATCGGATTTCCTGAACGGACAAAAGGCTTATACAATTCTTCCATTATTTTTTTCGCACGCTCTGAACTTGCGCCGATCACCACACGATCCGGCTTCATAAAATCATCAACAGCGAAACCTTCACGCAAAAATTCAGGATTGGAAACTACATCGAATTCCTCCTTGGAATTTTTCGCTATCGCTTTCCGGACTTTTTCCGCCGTCCCAACAGGCACTGTACTTTTATCAACCACAATTTTATATTCCTTCATCAGTTTGCCAAGATCATCGGCCACGCCAAGTATGTAACGGAGATCGGCGCTTCCATCTTCTCCCGGAGGGGTTGGCAACGCTAAAAAAACAACTTTAGCGTCTTCAATTCCTTCTGCAAGCGAGGTAGTGAACGTAAGTCTTCCCGCTTTAATGTTGCGGTGAAATAAAACGTCAAGATGCGGTTCATAAATAGGAATTACGCCTTCGCGTAATTTTTTTACTTTTTCTTCGTTGATATCAACACAAATAACCTCGTTGCCGGTTTCAGCAAAACATGTTCCGGTTACCAATCCAACATATCCGGTTCCTACTACAGCTATTTTCATATTCTTTTAAGTATTGACGAGGTTTATTTTTTAATTACGATTTACAAAATCCAGTACTTCGCCAGCAATGTACTTGAGGGTATCTTCATCAAGTTCGGTATGCATAGGTAAAGAAAGAACGCGATTGCACAAATCAACAGTAAAAGGAAAATCCTCATCTCTGAAACGCGCACTCTTGTACGCGTTCTGATGATGCAGTGGCTTCGGGTAATAAACCATAGATGGAATTCCTTTAGACGCAAGATGCTCCCTGAGTTTATCACGATCAACATCTTTCAGAATCAATGTGTATTGATGAAAAACATGGGTCGAATTTTTTGCGCGCACCGGTGTCTTTATTTTTTTATTTCCATTAAACGCCTTGTCGTAAAATTCAGCAACGTCCTGTCTTGCTTTTGCATATTCATCCAGGTGCGCCAACTTTACATTCAATACAGCGGCCTGAATTGTGTCAAGTCTTGAATTAACTCCGATATCGTCATGCACATATTGCACGCTTTGTCCGTGATTGGAAATCATTTTAAGGCGTTTACCCAAATGTTCATCATTCGTATACATTGCACCACCATCTCCATAACAACCCAAATTCTTTGAAGGGAAAAATGAGGTGCATCCAATTGTTCCGATTGTACCGGCTTTTGCCTTGCGTCCGTCAGTAAAAGTATATTCAGCTCCAATAGCCTGCGCAACATCTTCAATTATGTAAAGATTGTGCCGTTTGGCTATATCCATTATTTTCTCCATATCCGCGCACTGACCATATAAGTGAACCGGTACAATGGCTTTTGTTTTTGGAGTGATGGCCCTTTCTATAGCTGCGGGATCAATAGTAAATGTCTCGGGATTTATTTCAACCAGAACAGGTGTAAGTTTTAATAACGCAATAACTTCAGCGGTGGCAACGTAGGTAAAACTAGCTGTGATGACTTCATCACCAGGCTGCAGATCAAGCGCCATCATGGCTATCTGCAAAGCGTCCGTCCCGTTAGCGCAGGGAATAACATGCTTTGTTCCCAGATATTTTTCAAGGCCCGTTTTAAATTCTGCAACAGCGGGGCCATTAATAAACTGAGTGTTGTCAATCACCTGCTGAATTGCAGCGTCCACTTCATTTTTTATTTTCAGATATTGGGATTTGAGGTCCACCATCTGAATTTTTTTTGTAATAGTTGTCATTGAAATTTGTGAAATGCGAAGGTAAGTATTTTGAGGGTAAATTTGACTATCTTTCGCAATAGGATTTGTATCTAAAACAGTATGAAAAAAATTGCCGTTTTCTCATCAGGAGGTGATTCTCCGGGAATGAATGCATGCATACGCGCCGTTGTGCGGACCGCACACTACAATGATATGCAGGTTATTGGTTTTATTCATGGATATGAAGGGATGATCAATGATGAATTTGTTATACTGCAACGAAAAACTGTTGCAAATATTATTCAGCGCGGAGGCACTTTTTTAAAGACCGCGCGAAGTGAGCGTTTTCGCACCAAAGAGGGAATGATGCAGGCAAAAAAAGTACTTGAGCGACACGAAATAGAAGGTGTTGTGGCCATTGGCGGAGATGGAACTTTTACAGGCGCGCTTGAATTCAGCAAGTTTACGCAGGTTCCATTTGTAGGTTGCCCGGGCACAATTGACAATGACCTTGTGGGAACTGATTTTACAATTGGCTATGACACCGCAATAAATACGGTTGTTGACGCGGTAGATAAAATTCGTGACACTGCGGAAAGTCATGACAGGGTATTTATTGTAGAAGTGATGGGCAGAGACGCGGGATTGATTGCGATGAGAAGCGGCATTGCCGTCGGCGCGGAAGGCATTCTGATCCCTGAAACAAAAAATGATCTTGAGCGGATACTGAAAAGACTACAGAAAGGAAGAAAAGATAAAAGCAGTAAAATCATAATGGTTGCGGAAGGAGATGAGAACGGCGGCGCTTATAAAGTTGCCGAAATAGTGAAAGAAAAATTTCCGGGAATTGATGTGCGTATAAGTGTACTCGGTCACATTCAGCGCGGAGGATCGCCAACATGCATGGAGCGTGTTAACGCAAGCAGAATGGGTTATGAAGCTGTTAACGCACTTATCAAAGGAATGCGGAACGTGATGGTAGGAATTGTCGATAAGAAAATCGTTTACACAAAATTTGAGCAGGCCATTAAGCACATAGAGGAACCTGACGCTGAACTGATAAAAATGATGGAAATATTGTCGATGTAAATCCCAATTATTTTACGCAGCGTTCAATAATGTTCCAGGTCTTTGCGGCGCTTTTATCCCAGTCAAAGAGTTCCGTTCTTTTTTTCGAATGCTGTATCAATTCATTTCTCAAATTCCCGTCATTATATATTTTAATCATAGCATTCGCAATTTCATTCACTTCTTTCGGGTTAACTGTAAGCGCAGCATTACCAGCAACCTCGGGCATGCTGGTTACATTGCTGGTTATAATTGGCAGTCCGCTTGCCATCGCTTCAACAAGCGGAATACCGAAGCCCTCGAAATAAGGAACATAGGCTAAACAAAACGCTGACGCGTAAATATTCTGAAGATCCACTTCCTCTACTCTTCCGGTTATCACCACATCATCATTAAACTTCATTGCGTCAAAAGTTTTTTCGATCTCGTTTCCGCCCCAGAATAATGGTCCGCACAGCATGAGTTTATGAGGAGCGCCGGTTTGCTTTTTAAATTCGTCAAACGCCTGCAACAGGCGCGGGATATTTTTCCGGGGATGCATGCTTCCCACAAATAAAAAATAAGGTTGGCCTTTGGTAAATTTATTTCGCGTGAAATTTTTTGTTTCTTCGCTTCGCTCTCCAAACCCCTTTGTAATTCCATTATACACAACGTCAATTTTTTCCTCCTTAATGCCGTAATTACGCGCAATATCTTTTTTGCTGAATTCTGAAACTGTTATGATGTGATCCGCGCGATGAGCGAACTTTGGAAAAAATTTATTGTAATAACGCGCGTAGGCCGGTTTCAGGTCCTGAGGATAGTGAAGAAAATTAATATCATGTATAACGGGAAGCTGTTTGCATTTTGCAGCAGGAGATAAGAACCCGTCAGGTGAAAAAAACAAATCGGGATCTAATTTTTTCAGGATGGATTTGACAGAGAAATTAAACCAGATACGATACAAAATTGGATGACGCGCCTGTGGTGAAAGCACCATTGGTGTAATATTATCCGAAAAAATAAACTCATCAGAAAAATGCCTGTCAAATAAAAAAACAAAATGTACATCCGGATTGTTTTGCGTGATCCTTCTGAGTATTTCACATGAAAAGCGACCTATGCCATCCAGCCGGTTCTCAATAAGCATTCTTGTATTGACTACGATTCTCACTATCAATCCAGTTAAGGCCGCAAAAGTAGAAAGATTATTGCAATGAGTTTCAGACTTGGGACTTTCCTACTTTACCGCTATCTTAGCGACCCTTGAAAAAGGCCCCACGCTGTGCAGAAAAAGTTTATTACAAATCTCGCCATTCTGATCTTTCTCAACCTCCTTATAAAACCAGGATGGATATTGATTATTGAGCCGAACGTACAGAACCTGGTAGGAAATAAAGATTACGGAGAATATTTTGCTTTATTCAATTTCTCTTTTCTGCTCAATATTCTTCTTGATTTTGGCATCACCAATTTTAACAACAAGAATATTGCGCAAAACAACCATCTGCTCACCAAGCACTTTTCAGGCTTATTCGTACTGAAACTTGGTCTCGCGGTCATTTATCTCATCACAACAATTTTAATGGGCTTCTTCATGGGTTATGACGTGCGTTACACCAAGTTGCTCATGATACTTGCCTTCAACCAATTTCTGATTTCAATGATCCTGTACCTGCGAAGCAACCTGCTCGGGTTACATCTTTTTAAAACAGATAGTCTCATCTCTGTACTTGACAGATTTATTATGATCATTTTCTGCGCGATCATAATCTGGACACATGTTACAGGAATTGAAATGGATATCATGGTATTTGTTTACACCCAAACCGTTTCTTATCTGCTTACAGCGGTGATCGCTTTCTTCATAGTGCTCAGTAAAACCCATAGCTTCTCTTTCAGCTGGAGCTGGCCGTTTTCGCTCATGATAATGAAAAAAAGTTTTCCATTTGCGATTCTTATTCTGCTGATGACCTTTTACAACCGGCTCGATGCTGTTATGATTGAACGAATATTACCAAAGGAAAATCCGTTCATGGTTCAGGTGATTGAAGAAACAAAAAATCATCCTGCTATTTATTCAATTCCGGAAGTTCAGCAGATTATAAGTAACGCGGAGCACCGCGATAAAATAACAGGTGCATATCAGGCTGGGATCTATGCCAAAGCGTTCCGTTTACTTGACGCGGCCAATATGATAGCCTACCTTTTCAGTTTACAGTTACTCCCGGTTTTCAGCAGAATGCTCAAATTCAGGGAAAGTGTTGAATCGCTTGTGAAATTGTCCTTCACCCTCATAATAACTCCGGCCATCATTGTAGCTGCCGGATCTTTTTTTTACTCCGATGAACTTTCCATACTCATCAACAAAAACAATGAATCAGAGAGTGTTTTTGCACTGTTGATGTGCTGCTTTGTTGCCATTTCCACTACCTATATTTTCGGAACATTGCTTACCGCCAATGGTAATCTAAGGCAGTTGAACCAAATGGCCCTGCTTGGCATCTGTATTAATATCACGCTGAACTTTTTTCTTATACCTCGTTACTCCGCCTATGGAGCCGCTGTTTCCAGTCTTATCACGCAGGGAGTCACTGCCCTCATACAGGTTCTGCTGGCCGCAGGAATTTTCAAATTCAGGGTGAACCTGCGACTTATTCTTACGTTGCTTCTGTTTGTTTGCGGCGTGATAGTTTTCAATATAATCAGTCACAATTACGCCAATAGCGAATATTCCAAAAAATCCCCTTATTTTTGGATGCTTTGTTTTGCACTGATGGGCGTAGCAAGCGTTATCTGGGCTTTTATAATAAGACTGATAAGCATTAAATCTGTGTTACGGTTTATCAGGTACAATTAAAGATGGATTACAGCAATAAAGAAAATAGGGACTGGTCAACCACAAACCTCGTACATTTCATTTATCACTGGCGTAAGCATTTGTTGATAATTTGCGGTGCTGCAATACTGTTTTCAACTATTGCAGGACTACTTATTCCACCACAGTATAAAGCGGTAAGCAGTGTCTTTGCAGTAAGAAGTTTTTCTGTTTCCAAATATCTTACAGAGGGTCCCCAAGCGGTTTCCGAAGATTACATGGATATTGGAGATGAAGACGACATTGAAAAATTACTTCAGATTCTGAACTCCACGGAACTACAGGACCTGGTGGTGCAGAAATTCGATTTATACAAGCACTGGAAAATAAATCAAACAGATAAACACAAGGAAACCTGGATGAATCTGAAATTCCAGGACATGGTTGTATTTAAACGTACAGACATGAAGTCCTTGAAGATAGAAGTGTATGATTATTCGCCTGACACAGCGGCGCTCATAGCCAACTCCATTGTTGTATTTGCTGACACTGTAAAGGCCCGGTATACAAGGCGCATTGCCGTGGAAGCATTGAACATACTTAAAACGGAATACGACAAAAACCTTACATACCTGAAAATGCTGGAAGACAGCATGCAAAAGATCAGGGACAAGGGAATACTGGATTACGCTCTGCAGGTTCAGGCTTATACGCGCGGTCTTGCAAAAGCGCTTGCAGACGGAAAAGGCGCGGGCGCCAGCAAGATAGAAGAGAAGATGAAGACATTTGAAAAATACGGCGGAATATATTACAACCTTACCAACGAAGTCTTATTGCAGAAGGAACGTCAGGTTTATTTAAAAGCTAAACTTGATGCTGCGTACCTGAATGCAACGCGTACGCTGCCGAGCAACATGCAGGTTCAGAAAGCTAAAGTTCCGGATAGAAAATCCAAGCCGGTTATCTGGCTGATTGTAATAATCTCCACCATTTCTGCGTTCATTGCAGCGTTATTGGTAATTCTGACAATGGAACGCTACAGGCAATTTAAAAAAAAAATAACGGTGATATCGTGATGACAATCGGAAACATACAAATAATCAAAGTACTGGCCGGAAAATGGAAGCATATTGCCATTATCGCGGCGATTGCCGCGGTTGTTGGCGTTATAATTTCCCTGCCAGTATTTATGAAGCCTAAATACAAATCAGAATCGGTGGTATACCCCGCAAACTTAGGCACCTACTCGCTTGAATCTCCTACTGAGCAATTGATGCAATTACTGCAGAGCAGGAAACTGAAAAGCAAACTTCTTCGAGATCAGCAACTCTGGCAAACGTATAAACTCGACACGATCGATCCGATGTTTGATTTCTATTATACTGCGATGTTTGATGAGCACGTAAAATTTAATCAAACGCGTTTTGAATCGGTGATAATTGAAGTTTTCGATCATGATCCTGCGAAAGCACAAAGCATAAATAAGGCAATCATCAGGCTGCTGAACGAAATGGTAAGGGAGATGCATGATGAAAAGACCATTGAATTGAAAGAAATGTTTGGCCTGCAGCTTAAACGAAAGCAAAAAGCAATTGACTCTGTGAATGCAGAACTAACAAATTTGCGTACCAAATACGGGATTCTGGACTATGCCATTCAGACAAGAGAAGCTACCCGATCATATTATAAAGCGTTGGCAAAAGGACAAAACGCGCAGACGCTTGCCGCGTTAAAACAGGAACTGGAAACATTAAAGGAACAGGGCGGCAAATATCTTGTTACGGATAAAATGCTGCATGAAGAAGTGATGGATTTTGAAAACATTAAAAAACAATATGAAGAAAAGGTGCGTGATCTTGGCAAAAGATTTACATATACAACAATTGTTGCTGACCCGAACAAGCCGGTGAAAAAAGCCTGGCCGGTAAGATGGCTGGTTGTAGTATCATGTGTTTTCTCCGCGGTATTTCTCGCTATTCTTTATTACCTGTTCGCTGACCGGATAAAAAAAGCCATCAGAGAGTGAAACATTGCTTACACGGAATAAAAATATACTGATTTTTTATTTCCTGTGCCTGCTGAATATTGCGGGGCTGGTTTATTTCCTGCTGAACAAAAAAGATTACTTCTACGTGTATTGCCTGCTGCCTGCGGCAATTCTTGTTGTTTTCCTCGCCATATTTAAACTGGACACTCTCGTTAAGGCCACTATTTTTTTTACCCCTCTCTCCATTTCATTAAAGGATATTGGACTTATTGGAGGAGACAAACTCGATCTGAGTGTTCCCACTGAACCTGTTCTTGCAGGAATAATGCTGCTTTTTATTCTGAATGAAATTCACTCAGGTTTTATCCATAAAAAGATCTGGAGACATCCTGTAACTATTGTGTTGCTGCTGCAGTTTCTTTGGGCCATCATTACTACAATTACCAGCGAGATGCCCCTGGTGTCAATCAAATTCATTGTTGCAAAACTTTGGTTTGTAACTACTGCCTATTTTCTTCTCGCACATCTTTTTCGCGAACGCAAAACACTGTTTCAATCTATATGGTTATACATTATTCCGTTTTCATTGGTGATTATTTACACCATCATCAATCACGCCGCAAACGGTTTAACCGAAGACGCGGCTGACTGGGTAGTAAAACCATTTTTCAATGACCATACTTCCTATGGCGCAATGCTCGCAATGTATATCCCTTTTTTGGTTGGTTTTGTTTTCCTGAAAAACATTCCAGGTTACATCAGGTTATTTACAGTATGCATTCTACTTTTATTTTTACTCGCAATCGTTCTCTCTTATACACGTGCCGCGTGGATAAGCATAGCTGCCGCGATGGTGGTTGGAGTAACGCTCTTTTTACGCATAAGATTTTCTGTGTTGCTGTCAATTGTAGCCGGCCTGGTTGTTGTCGTTATGATTTTTCAGACCGATATTGCGATCATGCTGTCCAGCAACCGTACAGACTCTACCGGTGACTTCACTGAAAATGTTCAATCCATCTCCAACATATCAACTGACGCTTCTAACGTAGAACGTATCAACAGGTGGAACAGCGCGCTTCGAATGTTCAGCGAACGTCCTGTTTTCGGATTTGGGCCGGGTACCTATTCTTTCCAATATGCACCGTATCAGAAAAGTTCGGAGCGAACTATTATCAGCACCAACGCGGGTACTGCGGGTAACGCGCACAGCGAATACCTGGGTCCGCTCAGCGAGCAGGGAATATTGGGCCTGCTCTTTATGGGGGCACTCATTATAGTTATTTACTCAACTGGATACAGAGTAGTATATAAAGTGAAAGAGCGAAATCTTAAAATAATTGCAGTTTGTTCAGTTCTTGGATTATCCACTTACATTCTTCATGGATTTCTGAATAACTTTCTTGACACAGATAAAGCCGCAATTCCTTTCTGGGGACTGACCGCGATCCTTGTTTCGCTGGATAGCTTTTATGAACCGGAAAAAGAAACAGAAACTGAATCAGGAAAAAAAATTATCACAACAACTTAAAATTATAAGCTATGATTAAAAGAGTGGTTGCAAATGCCGACGAAGCAATTAAAGATATTAAAGATGGAATGACATTAATGGTTGGAGGATTTGGTCTCTGCGGAATTCCGGAAAATTGTATTTCTGCGCTTGTGCGCAAAGGAGTAAAAAATTTAACGTGCATTTCCAACAACGCGGGAGTAGATGATTTTGGTTTGGGCCTTTTACTTCAAACACGTCAGATAAAAAAGATGATCGCTTCATATGTTGGAGAGAACGCAGAGTTTGAAAGACAAATGCTTAGCGGAGAACTGGAAGTAGATCTGGTTCCTCAGGGAACATTGGCTACCCGTTGCCTGGCCGCAGGGTATGGAATGCCTGTAATCTATACGCCGGCAGGAGTGGGAACTGAAATTGCCCAGGGAAAAGAAACGAGAGTTTTCAAAGGGAAAGAGTATTTGATGGAATACGCTTTTGAAGCAGACTTCGCAATAGTAAAAGCATGGAAAGGCGATGAAGCGGGCAACCTGGTTTATAAAAGTACTGCAAGAAATTTTAATCCGATGATGGCAATGGCAGGTAAGATCACTGTTGCTGAAGTGGAAGAACTCGTTCCGCTCGGCGCTTTGGATCCTGATCAGATTCACACACCGGGAATTTATGTTCACCGCATCTTCAAAGGAGAAAAATACGAGAAGAGAATAGAGCAGAGAACAGTAAGAAAAAAGAATTAAAAACATTTGGCTCCGCAAACGTAAAGAAGATTTTTGAGCTGATAGAAAGCTGCCCGCGTGAAATTGCAGCATATGAACTTTATTAAAGATCGCTTTTCATTTTTATGTCTTATTATTATCGCTGTAACCTATGTTACAGGATATAAAATTGCCGGCGCGTTAAATCCCGTTGGATTCGACGTGCTTGGTTATTACACGTATCTGCCACAAACTTTTATTCACCACAACCTGAAAATGGAAAATCTGGATCTCATAAGCCAGATGGTGAATAAATATGAAATTGCTACAACCACACTCTACCAATATAATTTTGAGAATGGTCACTACTTCACGCGCTATCCGCTTGGTATGGCTATTCTGTTATCTCCGTTCTTTTTCATCGCTCATATTTACACACTGCTAAGCGGCGGAGAAGCAGACGGGTTTTCCCGACCATATCAGTTAATGATAATGGCTGGTCATTTTTTCTACCTGATGGTTGGGTTTTACTTTCTGAGAAAAATATTAAGAATCTGGTTCAGCGATGTGCTCACCGGAATCGTTTTACTGATAACCGCACTCTTTACAACCTTATTGATACAGGGAATATTTGGTGGCGGCATGTCGCATGGACCACTATTTGGTTTGCAAATGGCAATTGTGTATTACACCTGGAAATGGCACAACAATAATTCCAGAAAAACTTTCATGTTTCTTGGATTGCTCATTGGTATTGCAGCTGTATGCAGACCAACAGAGATACTTATTGTCATTATTCCTCTTCTATGGAATGTGGATTCGCGCACAGCATTTAAAGAAAAAATCAAGTTGTTAGTGAGTTTAAAATCTGACTGGCTTTTTTTTGTTGGCGGATTTATTCTAGCTCCCGCATTACAAATGCTGTTCTGGTGGTATCTTACGGATTCTCCAATTTATTATTCATATTCAAATTATGGCGAAGGTTTTGAATTTCTGAATCCGCCAATTCTTCATAGTTTTTTTCATCCCAGGTCGGGCTTGTTTCTATATAGTCCAGTTCTGATTTTCGCTCTCTTAGGCTTGATCAGTCTCAGGCGACAGAATAAAAAAATATTTCTTCCACTTTTGGTTTTTATTCTGCTTTCATATTATGTCATTGGCTCATGGTCAGTGATGCAATATGGTTTCAGGGCATATACGCAAACTTTCGGGATTATGGCCATCGGACTTGCATACGCATTGAACTGGATTGTAATAAGAAAAGCTATAAAAAGAATTCTATTGCTTTCATTGTTTATGATCATTCTTGTTTTTTCCGCGTTTCAATTTATTCAGTTGTTTAATCACACTATTATTACCGACCGCGCAAGCTGGAGATATTACAAGAGCGTCTTCGGTAAGTTAAAGGCACCGGAAGAGTCGCAAAAATATTTGCTGGTAGACCGCTTCGCTCAATCGCAAAAAGAAAATCCCCTGGAAGGGTACAAGCCAAACCAATTATATTTTTCTGAGAGCTTTGAAGAAATTGAACATTCATACGTTATTGACACGACAGCAGCAGAAGGGAAACGATCGATCAACATAACGGATGATATGCCTTATTCGCCAACTATTGAAAGTACATTTGATCAGGTTACGAATAAAGACCATGCCATTCTGAAATGTTCGTTCTGGTATTATCCTGTTGTTCCAATTGACACATTACGCTTATCCGGGGTATTGCATTTTATTGATAAGGGTCAGGCCTACGCGTATGGTAGAGAATTGATAACAAATAAGGATAATCCACAACTTAATAAATGGAACTATTTTGAGTTTATCTATATAACACCAGAGGTGAGAAGGAGAAAAGACAAATTCATTTATTATATCTGGAAAGAGGGAAAAGGAACTGTTTTAATTGATAATTTAAAGATTTCAGTTTACGAAAGGAAAGAATAAAATAGAGAATCCCGACAGTAACTACTACCAGGTGACGTGACTTATAAGATAGATTTAAATTGTATTTTTGACGGAAGGAAAAAATACAGATTTTGCAACAGAAAGTTCAAAAAAATTAAATATGGCTCTAGATAAAAACGGAATAGCTAAACGAATAGCAAAAGAAGTAAGAGATGGAATGTTTGTTAACCTCGGCATTGGAATTCCTACGTTGGTTGCAAATTATATTCCTAAAGATTTTAATGTTGTTTTGCAAAGCGAGAATGGAATACTTGGAATGGGACCATTTCCTCTTGAAGGAGAAGAAGACGCGGATCTCATTAACGCGGGTAAACAAACCGTAACACTGCTGCCTGGTTCATCCATTTTCGATTCGGCGATGAGTTTTGGAATGATCCGCGCGCAGAAGGTTGACCTTACCATTCTCGGCGCAATGGAAGTAAGTGAAACCGGTGACATTGCGAACTGGAAAATTCCTGGTAAAATGGTAAAAGGAATGGGAGGAGCGATGGATCTTGTTGCGTCCGCTAAAAATATTATTGTCGCAATGCAACACGTAAATAAGGCTGGAGAATCTAAACTTTTACCTGAATGCACTCTTCCTTTAACCGGTGTGCATTGTGTAAAAAAAATAGTTACTGAACTGGCGGTTTTAGATGTTTTACCCCAAGGTGGTTTTCGTTTGCTGGAACGCGCACCGGGAATTTCAGTAGAAGAAGTTAAAAATGCTACTTTAGGGAAACTGATCATTGAAGGTGATGTTCCTGAAATGGCAGTTTAAAAACATAACACATATTGTAGCTGACCTTCATTATTTTTTTAATGACGGAAGTCAGTATATCAAACAGAACAAAAATGGCTGTTTTGTGTTCGTTCCTTAGATGTTACGATCTTTCAACTGATGGAAACTATCCTTTCTTATTTTTCGAAGTTGTATCGCGTTACGCTAACTCTCACCGAAGATGAATAGAGCCGCGCTAAAAAAATTGCTGCTGCCCGAAACTATTCTAGGTGTGATTTTCTTTTTCGCGCTTTACTATTTAACTGTGGCTGTCAACTTCACAACTGACCGCAGCGATGGCATCTTTCATTTTCTCTTCGCAAAGTCAGCGCCATTTCATCCCGAACTTTACCTGGATCTCTGGGCGAAACCTCTTTTTACACTGGTTGCCTCCCCCTTTGCGCAATTCGGAATACAGGGAATGCATTTTATGAATGTACTTTGCGCTCTCGCAACAGCATTTATCTGCATCAGAATTACGCGGGAACTGAATTTAAAATACACCTGGCTGATTTTCTTTTTGCTTATTCCCATGCCTGTTTATTTTAATCAGCTGTGCACGGCAATGACGGAACCCTTTTTTGCAATGTTGCTTGCAATCATCGTTCTTCTTTTCGTCCAAAAAAAATTCTATGCGTCAGCAATCCTTGCATCAGTGCTTCCTTTCGCGCGGCAGGAGGGTTATTTTCTGATTCCACTGATGCTCATGATCTTTCTACTACTTAAAAATTGGAAAGCAATTCCTTTTCTGTTCAGCGGCATCCTTCTTTTTTCTGTTATCACGCAATTTGCAACAGGCGATTTCTTCTGGTTTATCACCGGGCACCCTTATACGGGAGCAAAAGATATTTACGGGAGCGGAACTTTGTTTCACTTCGTAGAAAACTCTGAAGCCATGTTTGGTTTTCTCATTCAGTTACTTTCCGCCGCAGGCTTCATTATGATCAGTTACCTTTTTATCCGCAAAATAAAAACAGCCACCTTCAGTTTCCAAGTGAACATACCGCTTGTAACAGAATTTCTTCTCATCGCAGGATTCGCAGCAGGTTTTTTCGTAGCACACTCTGTAATGTGGTGGAAAGGCTTGTTCGGCTCTTATGGTCTTGAACGTGTGATGGCCTGCATTGCGCCATTAATTGCGCTCATGTCGTTGCGCGCCGTAAATACCATTTTTTCTTTCACTGAAAACAAACTTAAACCTTACTTCCAAACAATTTTACTTCTCGTCATTAGTGTCTTGCCATTGATTATACT
>CBIHPU010000021.1:0-17197 GCA_966211935.1 uncultured bacterium
ATCTGCGTGCAAATGACTATGCGGAAAAATTCATGGACACTTCGCTCTACCATGATACTTTCAATTTGTATTGTGCTCAATTAAAAAACGGCGCGTCGTTACTGGAAATTGCCTGTGGTCCCGGCAACATTACAAAATATTTGCTGGGCAAGCGTCCAGACTTAAAAATCCTTGGGACAGACCTTGCGCCAAATATGACAGCGCTTGCGCAAAAGAATAATCCAACTGCTGAATTTTGTTTGCTGGACAGCAGGAAGATTTCTGAACTCAAGAAAAAATTTGATGGTATAATGTGTGGCTTTGGATTTCCATATTTATCAAAGGAAGAGGCAATTAAATTTATTACAGACAGTAAAACTGTTTTAAAAGAAAAAGGTGTTCTGTATATAAGTACGATGGAAGACAATTACAGCAAATCCGGAATACACACGTCAAGTAAAGGCGACAGAATGTTTTTGCATTATCACGAAGCAGCTTATCTGACTGAAGCGTTAAGGAAAAACGATTTTAATATTTTAAACGTGCAGAGAAAAATCTATGAGGATGGGAATGGAAGCGAGGTGAGAGATCTGATCATTATAGCGGTTAGTATTTAAAGTTTTCATTGTATAAATCGCTTTTTTATTGAATGTAAGTGGCTCCCGAAAACACACCATCATTGCATTTTGAAAATAGGTATTGTTTGAATAAATTAGACTTAATTAAGCCGCCAAAAATTTTTGTTTTTCATATAGTTTTAGTAAAAAAAGATGTGTTTAATTCCTAACTCAATAACATGAATGCCGAAATAAAAATAATTGATATCAGTCCTATGGGGCCGATTATGACAGTTATTAAAAATGCTACTGACACCGGCGGTAAGTCATTGGACCTGGAATGGGAAGTGCCGCCACACCTTAATATGGAGTTGCCCCCTTTTTTTCATATCCATCCAAACGCTATTGAAACTTATGAGATTCTTGAAGGCGAAATGGAGTTTTTTGTAAAAGATAAATGGTTTACCGCAAAGAAGGGTGACAAGCTATCTGTTCCAAAAGGAGTTACACATATGTTTAGAAATCCTACAGATAAAATAGTAAAAGTTTACAACACGCACCAACCTGCACTAAAGATGGAAGAGTTTTTTAGAGACGGAGAAAAATTTATTAATAGAATAACGAATAATAGAACAAAGGACTTCAAATTTAATTTCAAGGCTAAATTGCACATGTCTGTAGTTGCGAGTAAATATCGTAATGAAATTGTAGGCGTTAAACCTCCTGATTTCGCCTTAAGACTCCTTGGGGTAATAGGCAAATTAATGGGAATAAAATATTAAGAGAACTCGCTAACAAACATTTATCTTAAAATAACCCGCAGGCATAGACAATGAGAATAAGACATTTGACATATTCAATTTTAGCTTCGTTACTTCTTTCGTGTGGTGCCAATAAAACGGACGTTCAAAAGAATGTGCTAAATTAATTCGAAAACGCAACCTTAAACACCGCGGACAAATGGGCAACTATTTTTTAAGTTTATATACTTACTGATAACACCAGCAACTAACACGAGTATTGCGTTAGTGGGCGGACAGTACGAATAAAAAAATTTGAGCTGATAGCTATCGGGATAATAAACGTTGACGAACCAACAGAAATGAAAAAACTATTTTTAGCAATATTAACAATTTCACTCTTGGCGAACTGTAATAATTCGGAGAACAAAACAGTTGACAAAACTGAACGAATGGAGTTAGTTCCGGAACCTGACAAAGCATTAAAAGAAGAATACGAAAAGCAGAATGAATTAAGTCAGACGACTTGTGTTTTTTCTGACCCTGACACATCAGTTGCTGGAATAAAAATCAGAAATGCTGAAAGCACTATAAAAGTGATAGGTAAGCAAACGAAATTGGAAGGTGACTCAACTCACGTTTTCTATTCGAGCGACAAAAAGCAAAAACTTAGACTGACTGTTCATCCCGGAGACTATTACAGTCAAGTCAGTATTTTCAAGATTTTTTATTCGGACAACTTAAAACAGAACTTACGACAAATAAATTCAAAGGAATTTGAGTCTGAAAAAGGAATTAAACTCGGAATAAGCAAAAGAGATATTATTGAAAAACTTGGTACTTGTTATGTCCCTAATGACAGCACAAAGAATAGTATTACGCTTAAATATAGAATTGAACTTCCTAACGACAGCAAGTCAAAGTTATTAACGACCAACAAGATGCCAATATATTATGCAACCTATAAATTGGCAAACGACAAACTTGAAAGCATTGAATTTGGCTTTGAATACCCATAAACAGACAGCAGCCCGAACCGCTAACAAGCGGTTAGCACAAATTGCTTTGCCGAAAACTTAAAAATCGTCCATCCTTCCCAATCACAAAATAAAAAACACCCAACTGATACCAGTTTGTGTTATTATTATTAAAGCCTGAATTTCGTAATGATAAACTTCCTTTTAAAACGCTTCCTGATAACGCCTCTCTTTCTGTTGCTGATTTTTTTCTCCTCTGCGCAGGAAAAAACACGAAACGAAAGTATTTATTTCGAAAGCGCAAAAAAAGAACTGACTACTGCAAGCAAAAAAATCCTTGACAACCTGGCTGACAGTATAAAAAAACTGCTGGTAACTAAAATTGTAGTTCGGGGAAATACAGATAACATCGGCGACAGCAGCTTCAATAAAAAATTGTCTGGACAGCGTGTACTGGCCGCTGAAACATATTTAATAGAAAAAGGTATCAGCGCTTCAGTTTTTCAAACAGCTTCTTTAGGAGAAGAAAAACCTCTTGCAGATAACTCGACAGAAGATGGAAAACAGAAAAACCGTAGAGTGGATATTACGGTCTTTTATACTCCTGCAATAGATAGCTCACAGTTTCTTCCATCCATATTTACTTTGTATAGACAAACGGAAAGAAAGCCGCAGGAATTCAGCATTGATCCAAAAAGAGATACTAATTTACGTTGTGAATACGGAACAATTGTTCATATAAAAGCGAATTCATTTAAAATATCCGCAGGCTGCAAATCAAAAACTATTACTCTTAAAATTAAAGAAGCGCTGCTTAAATCTGATATGATCCTGGATAATCTCTCCACCACTTCAAGCGGAAAGATTATTGAAACGCAGGGAATGATCTACTCGGAAGCGCGGGACTGTAAGGGAAATAAATTAAACCTGGTAATAGGAAAAGAGCCTGTAATTATGATCCCTGCAGACACCATGATTGAAGCAGCAAAAATCTTCCAGGGAAACCGAACGCCGCATGACAGTATTATGAATTGGACAGTAAATAATAATTCAGTGCTTTCAAATTTTTCACTGGTTGAACTGAATATTTGCCACGACTTTATTTGCGGGGGCGTAAAACGTTGTCCGTTTTTCTTTTGTAAAATACGGAACTTCTTCAGGAAAATGCTTGGAAGAAAGGATGGAGTAAGAAACCCGCCTTCAAAAGAAACAATTTCAAAGTGCGAAATACTTCAGCAACTCTATGACAAATATGGAGTGAACAATCCGCAAGCCCTTGCTATTGCAGTAAACAAACCGTTACTGGATAGCTTCAGAGTAAAAACGATTGAAGAACTCCAGGATACATTACGAAAGGTTAACCTGGCAAATATTGAAACTTCTTATCTGAATAAAACACTGAATTACGGAGACTATAAATTTTATGTTTACAATGTGTCGCGTTTGGGCTGGAGCAATGTTGATGTTTTCACAGACGTAAAACCAGAGCAGATGGCAAATTTGAAGATCAATCTGAAAGTTGCGCAAAATATTGACTGCAAGCTCGTGTTCAAGAACAGGCGCTTTGTTATTCCCGCTACAAAAGAGGAAATAAAATATGAATTTGAAGGAATTCCGAAAGGAGAAGAAGTATGGCTCATCGCGCTTAAGTATGAAGATGGAAAACCATTTTTGTCGATGCAGGAAATTACAACGGAAACCAAAACCGTTGACGTAAGTTTTAAATCGCTGACGCTGGAAGAATTAAAAGCGCAATTGCAGGTGCTGAATTAATTAGTTAACCCTCAGAAAATGGTTACAGTATTAATTGTCAAGTCACTCTATAATGCAAATGGTATTTTAAGTTGCAGGAGAAATCAAATACTACCATTTTTTCTTGCAGAATTTTTTCACGAATAGGTTGCGGTTTGATCGCCGAGTGCGGGGATTTGGCAATTCGGTGCGTTCCGAAAGCTTTCGGAACGGAAGTTTTTTCTGGTACTTGTCAAGCTTGTGCGATAAAAGAAAAAACATCCGGTTGGCGAATTGCCTTGTCCCGAAAGCTTTCGGGATTTTGGTTCTTTTTGGTCCAAGCAAAAAGAACAGTAAAAAGATTTTTTGAGGCTCGACTAATTAATTAACCATCAGATTTTCAATCACATTGGAATTTCTTTCAAAAATCTGCAGAATGGTAAACTTTAATTATTACATTTGTAAGTGAATACTCACTCACATAATTAAAATTAAAACTTTTCAGATGTCAACCGCCACCACTATAACAGACCGCCAGTTCGAAATTGTTGAAGCAGCAGGAAAGATCCTCACAACTTCGGGCGTTGGTGGACTCACAATTAAAAATCTCGCAAAAGAGATGGAATTTTCTGAAAGCGCGATCTATCGCCACTTCACCAGCAAGGAAGAAATTATAATTGCCATGCTCGATTTTCTTGCGCAGACAATGGACGAACGTAATACCGCTACGTTAACCAAAGATCTGTCGGCTGAAGAAAAATTCAAGATCATCTTCCGAAACCAGATCGCCTTTTTTAAAAAATATCCGCACTTTGTTGTTGCAGTTTTTTCTGATGGCCTGATGGAAGAAAGCGAAAAAATAAACGATACCATTTCCAAAATAATGAGCGTGAAAATGAAACACCTCATGCCCATTATCATGGAAGGGCAGAAAAAAGGAATTTTTACGAACTGCATTACGACTGAAGAGCTGATACATATTGTGATGGCAAGTTTCAGATTGCAGATGTTCAAATGGAGAGCGGCAAAATTTCAGTTCGACATACAACGCCAGGGAGAAAACATGATACAGGCCATGCTTACCTTAATCAAATCAAAGAAATGAAGATAATCAGATATGTTGTTGCGGGGATCTTAACTGCTTTTGGTTTGCTGACACTTTTTTTAAGTACATCAGTAATTCTTGATCTCTTTGGCATAAGAGAAAAGGAAGGTAATTACGTACTGTTTGTTGTGTGGGCCAATTTCGTTGCAAGTTTTATGTATCTCGTTGCCGCGTATGGATTTTTCAAGGCGCATAAATGGACAACAACCCTACTCACCATTTCTTCCTTGGTACTTATTATCGCTTTTATCGGATTGAAATATCACATTGCTAGCGGTGGTATCTATGAAGAAAAAACTGTTCGCGCAATGATCTTCCGGATAAGCGTCACTGCCATCTTTACATTATTCGCATATTTTCTAATACCAAAAACAAAACCAATGATAACCAGGTCCATCACCATCCTCGCGCTGTCCGCATTATTATTCGGCTGCGCGAATTCAAAAACAGAAACAGCAACCGAAAATCAAAGTGCTCCGCCAACTGTTGCCACAAATGAAACAGAAGAACATCATCATGATGACGAACAACAGGCAATTGAACTGAATAACGGACAAAAATGGAAAGTTGACGAGAATATGATGAAGTATATCCGCTCAATGGAAACAGATGTGAATTCTTTCACAGGAGAAACATTAGCCGACTTCAAATCACTTTCTGAAAAACTCAAGAAGAACACTGAACTGCTGACATCAAATTGTACGATGGAGGGAAAAGCACATGACGAATTGCACAAATGGTTGTTGCCTTACATTGATATGTCAGAAAAATTCGCCGCATCTTCTTCAGAGCAGGAAGCTGGAGACTATTACAGTGTAGTAAAAAATTCATTTATTGAGTTCAATAAATATTTCGAATAAAATTTTGCAGCAAGGAATTGCAGCTGATTGAAAATTTGTTGTGTAAAGAAATAGAATCCGGGATAAAAATTCCGGCCAGCATGAATAATGTCTATTAATAAAAAAATTTGCCTTATGAAGTTAGTGAGTATTCACATACACATAAAATTGCTCGCGGTTTTTATTACGCTGCTTGCTACGGCGTCCGCGCAAACATGGTCGCTGCAACAATGCATTGACACTGCAAAGACTAACAATATGAATCTCAAAATGAGCAGAAACAATATTGAGATCGGAAATCAAAAACACAAAGAAGCGATAGCGAATCTCATTCCTAAATTAACCGCGAACGGAGATTACAAATACTTTATTGATCTGCCATACCAGTTGCTGCCAATGTCCGTGTTCAATGGTCCGCAGCACGTATTTAAAGAAGCGCAGTTCGGCGTGCCGCATAATCTCTCCGCGAACATTCAACTCGCTATGCCGCTTTACAACTCACAGATCTATGGCGCGGTTGAAGCGACCAAAATTGGAGAGGAGATTAACGCGCTGCAATTTGAGAAAACAGAAGAACAGATCTTCTTCGAAATTTCCAATCTGTATTACAACGCGCAAATCCTCTCCAACCAACTTTCATTCATTGACAGTAATCTTGCTAACGCGAAAAAATTACTCTCATCCATTCAACTGCTGAATGAACAGTTGCTGGCGAAAGGAACAGACGTTGGAAAAGTAAAACTGCAGGTGGAACAATTAAACACACAACAGTCGCTTGTGAGCAGCAAACTCAGCCAGGTCATCAACGCCTTAAAATTCACAATGGGAATTTCCATTGACAGGAATTTAGAAATTGAGAAAGAAATAAAATACACCTCCGGCAACGAGTACTCACCTGCTCCACCTATTGATGTCCGTCTCGCGAAAACACAAAACCGATTATTTGAAAGTGAGCTCCGCACATTAAAAAGATCTTTGCTTCCCTCGCTCACACTATTTGGTTCTTATGGTTATACAGGATTCGGTTACGATGTAAAACCATATGACTTCTTAAAATTCTACCCGCTCAGTTTCGGAGGAATCCAATTGTCATATCCATTATTCAACGGTACTGTTACGTACCGAAAGATCCGGCAGAAAAAATACGCACTTCAAAACAGCGAGCTCCAGGTAAAACTTCTTGCAGAACAAAACAACATGCAGATCGAAAACGCAAAACTGCAGCAATCCACTACGAGAAAATCTATAGAAACAATTTTACAGCAGCTTCAACTGGCGGAGTCGGTCTATCAGCAAACAGTTTTACAGCAAAAGCAGGGCACTGCAACATTATCTGATGTATTGCTGGCAGATAACGCCTTGCGCGAAGTGCAGCAAAATTATCTAAACGCAGTTATAGATTTTCTGAAATCGGAACTTGAAATGAAAAAGCTAACCGGAAATTTCATATCGAACAAAAAAAAATAAAACAACTATGAAACTGAAACGAATATTACTGATCATAATTCCCGTTGCGCTGGTGGCGCTTGTAGCGACACGCCTCATCAAAAATAAAAAAAGCGCCGAGAAAAATGTTTTTCAATACGATAAGACGCAGGTCATAAATGTAAAAACACAAAAGATTACTTTGCAGGAACTGGCGGAGGACTACACTTACTCCGGCACATTTGAACCAAACAAAGAAACAAAGCTCAGCGCTGAAGTGCAGGGAAAAATAAATTCTGTTTTAGTGGATGCGGGGTCATATGTAACAAAAGGACAAACACTGATTCAGCTTGATAACGCTTTATTAAAACTTCAATTACAGGCGGCGGAAGTGCAGGTTGAAGGATTTGATGCGGATGTGAAACGCTACACAATACTGGCAAACGCGGATGCAGTTCAGCGTGTGCAACTCGAAAAATCAGAACTCGCTCTTAAAGCAGCAAAGATCCAGCAGGCAACATTAACGGAACAGATAAACAAGACAAGCATCAAAGCGCCGTTCGATGGAATAGTAACCGCCAAGTTAACGGAAGAAGGCGCATTCGCCGCTCCAGGCATGCCTTTGCTGCAGATAACCGATATTTCACAGCTCAGGTTCACTGTTAATGTTCCTGAGTCAGAAATAAAAAAATTCAAGGTCAACCAGATTTACGAAGTAAAAGCTGATGTGATTCCAGAAAACACTTTGAAGGGAAAAATAGCACTGATCGGAAGTAAAGCCAACATGGGCAGCAGTTTTCCAGTGCAATTCATTGTCGCAAACACTGCTGATATGAGGATAAAATCAGGAATGTTCGGTAAAGCAATCATAGCAAATACAAAACAGGAAAAAGGACTCGTCATTCCTTCCTCCGCTGTTCAGGGATCTGCGTTGCAACCAAAGGTTTACCTGGTAAAAAATGGGAAAGCTGCACTACAAAATATTTCTATTCTCAGCCGTACACAAAATAAAGTTGTGATAGGATCCGGATTAACTGAAGGAGATGTTTTGATCACCAATGGATTCATCAATTTGTTTGAAGGAGCGAACGTAACAGCAAAATAATAACAATGAACATCACCGACATTTCCATAAAACGGCCATCCCTGATCATCGTCATGTTCAGCGTGTTTACATTGCTTGGCATAATAGGATACAAAAACCTGAGCTATGAATTGATGCCGGATTTTAATCAGCCTGTTGTTGTAATACGAACAGTTTACCCCGGAGCTGAACCAAACGAAGTTGAAACCTCAGTCTCCAGGAAAATTGAAGACGCACTTTCCAACCTGGAAGGAGTTGATTATCTCATTACAAAGTCACTTCCGAATGCGTCCATCATAATCGCAAATCTTAAATACGGTACAGATCTCGATAAAACAATGCAGGACGCTCAACGTTATATTGATAATATACGAAAAGATCTTCCCGCAGATATGATGAGTCCGGTGATGAGCAAGGTCTCTCCAAACGATCTGCCGATCATGTCCATCAGCGCAACTTCTGATCTTTCTCCATCAGAATTCTTCCAGAAAACAAAAGATGAATTTCTCCCGCAGATACAACAATTGAAAGGTGTTGCTGAAATTACAATTCTTGGCGGCGAAGAAAGAGAGATCCAGGTTAAAGTCAACCAGGATAAAATGAAACTTTACAGAGTTTCAATGCTGCAGATCGTTGAAGCGATCAACCGTTCCGGAATTGATCTGCCGGCAGGAAAAGTACAAACGACAGAAGAAAACAATTCGGTCCGCCTTACAGGAAAATTTACTTCGCTGGAAAACATTAAAAATGTTCAGGTTGCAATGCCACTGCCCGGCAGTCCGGTGTACATTAAAGATGTTGCTGAAGTAACCGACGGAATAAAAGAAACAAGCTCAATCAGCCGCTACAATGGAAAAACCGGAATTGGTTTGCTGTTAAAGAAACAAGGTGACGCTAATGCAGTTGATGTTTCTAAACTTGTACGCGCTCAGTTCAAAAAAATAGAAGAACAAAATGTAAAATCGAATGTAAAATTTACAATTGCCGATGACAGCACAGATAATACTATCGCAGCAGTTAACTCCGTGATCTTTGATTTGATACTCGCAGTAATATTGGTTTCAATTGTAATGCTGTTGTTTCTGAAAAGTGTAAGAAACTCTATAATAGTGTTAGTTGCAATACCTACTTCACTCATCACCTCATTTGCAGTAATGTGGTTGCTTGGTTATACGCTGAATCTTATGACATTACTTGCTATGTCACTTATCATCGGAATTCTGGTGGATGATGCAACAGTTGTATTGGAAAATATTCAGCGGCATCTGGATAAAGGAAAAGAAAAACGTGCGGCGGCTATGGATGGACGTATGGAAATTGGTTTTTCAGCATTGTCCATTACGCTGGTCGATGTTGTAGTTTTTCTTCCGATTTTATTTCTGCAGGTTTTTGTGGCGGACATGCTCAAACAATTTTCTATTGTAGTAATCACATCAACGCTCACCAGTTTGCTGGTTGGGTTTACGCTCACGCCCTGGCTGGCCTCTCGCATCGGAAAAAAAGAAGATCTGCGTCCCACAAATATCTTTAATAAGTTCCTTATCGCTTTTGAGCATCAGCTGGAAAAATTTACAAACTGGTACGGACGCCAACTTGAATGGGTGCTGAGTCACAAATTAATTTTTACCGGAATAGTGTTGTTGCTTTTTGTAATGACGATAGGAATAATGAAACAAGGCATCATTGGAAAAGAGTTGATCTCTACCGGTGATCAGGGAAAATTCAGGCTGAGCATGGAATTTGACAAAACAACTTCCATTCATCAAAACAATAATATTTCAGAAAAGATTGAAAATTTCATTCTCAAAAAACCCGAAGTCACTTCGGTATTCAGCAATATCGGCGGACCGAGCGCTGGAATCGGAAGTTTGGGAGTGGGACTTGCAAACAAATCAGAATTTACAATTCAGCTGAAACCTGCAAAAGAAAGAAATAACCAATCAACAGAACAGTTCATGCGTGAACTGCGCGACACACTGAATATAAAGTTTCCGGGAATAAATTATTCTATCGCCGCGTTAGGATTAATTCCGCGTTCTGCGCCCATAGAAATTACTTTCAGCGGAAGCGACGTAAACCAAGTTATGCAAACGGCAAACAATTTGAAATCCGTTATAGAAAAAATTCCGGGCGCGGACAACGTTCAGTTATCTGTTGAAGAAGGAAATCCAGAATATAAAATTGTTCCTGACAACGACAGGATGCAGCGCCTCGGTTTATCCACGGCTCTGGTTGGAATGAATCTTCGTACAGCATTTTCAGGAAATGACGATGCAACTATGACCGAGAACGGAACAGAATATCCGGTCCGCATCTGGCTGGATGAAGTGAACAGAAAAAATTATGATGATATAAGTAAGCTACCGATTGTAACACCGGCGGGAAACGTTATTGAAGTTTCTCAGTTTGCAAATGTTGTACAGGATAATTCTCCTTCCATGCTTGAGCGTAAAGACAGGCAACCGGCAGTCACACTCACTTCGGATGCGTTGGGTAGACCATCAGGTACAGTAGCCGGCGATGTAGTTGCTTACACGACAGAAAATCCGTTGCCGGATGGAATTCAAATGACATGGGGCAGTGACATCAAAAGACAGAATGACAGTTTCGGTGCGTTGGGTTCTGTGTTGCTGATTTCATTCCTGCTGATCTATTTGATCATGGTTGCGCTTTACGACAGTTTTGTTTATCCTTTCGTTACGCTGTTCTCAATTCCCGTCGCTGCAATAGGAGCTTTACTTGCTTTGAACTTATCATTCAGTAATTTAAGTTTGTTCGCGCTTCTGGGATTGATCATGCTGATGGGATTAGTTGTAAAAAACGCGATTTTGATAGTGGATTTCACAAACCAGTTAAAAGCGGAAGGAATGCATTATAAAGACGCATTGATACTTGCGGGCAAGCAGCGTATGCGTCCTATATTAATGACAACACTTTCAATGGCAATTGGAATGTTGCCGATAGCGTTGGCAAAAGGAACAGCGAGTGAATGGAAAAACGGATTAGCATGGGTGATTATTGGAGGATTGATGTCTTCATTAATACTTACTGTTTATCTTGTGCCCATGATTTATTATTTAATTGATCGTCTGAAAGAAAAAATCGCAAACTCAAGAACAAAATAAAATGAAACGACCATTCTTATATATGCTATTAACTCAGGCGTTATTTTCTTTATTTTCCTTTCAATTCCAAAAAGAAACTTATACGTTAACGGTAGAAGTTAAAGAACTGAAAAACTCCATCGGTGTTGTGCAATTCGCGTTATATAATAAGGACGGCACTATTCCTGACGAGGACTATAAAAAGTGCTGTAAAATCCTTAAATCAAAAATAAAAGACGGCAGCACTAAAGCCACATTTACCAACCTGCCTGCAGGCAAGTACGCAGTTAATATACTTCACGATGAAAACGAGGACGGAAAGATTGACAAAGGATTTTTTTTGCCAATTGAGGGAGTTGGATTTTCGAATTATAAATCCATTGGATTGACCAACCGTCCCAATTTCTCAAAAGCCAGCTTTGAGTTGACCAGTGACAAAAAAATAGAAGTGAAGGTCATTTATATGTAAGTGCGGGAAGAAATAAACAAAAACTTATCCTTTCCCGACGAAGGAGGAAACTTCTATTCTGGAATAAGCAGTTCCCTCCTTACCAGTGCACAATTTTCGCGCTCGCGAAAAAATAAAACACATCCTTTCCCGACGAAAGAGGGAACTTCTTAGGTTAAAAACAGTTCCCACACTTCCCGCGCACAACAAAGGAACTCCTTATTATGAAGAATAACCTCTTACACCAAATTAGTATCTTTATGTACTCATTCAGGAAACAATCTTTGAAATACACCACTCACATATTCCATATTCTGTTTGCCGCGTCGCTCCTCGCCTGTTCTCCAAAATATAATAGCCAGAACAACCTTCCAGGTTACGATATCAGTTCGCCAAACTCAATATTTTACTTACCAGAAACTTTACGCGAAGTTTCCGGCATAACGGTTATCGACACGTCAACGGTAGCCTGCATACAGGATGAACAGGGAATTATTTTTATTTATGACTTATTCAGGAAACAAATAAACAAACAGTATTCATTTGCCATTGACGGAGATTACGAAGGAATTACCAAAGTGAACAATACAATTTTTGTTCTGCGCAGCGATGGGACATTGTTTGAGATAGAAAATTATTCCTCTCCAGATTTTAAAATGCATTCTTACGCGACAGGCATTCCTGCGAATAACAATGAGGGACTTTGTTATGACCAGGACAACGATCGTTTACTTATTGCCTGTAAAGGAAAGATCGGAAAAGGAAAGGAATTCAAAGACAAACGGGTAATCTATGCGTTCAGCCTGCAAAGTAAAAAACTCTCTAAAGACCCTGTCTTTGATTTTGATCTGAAGATCATCAAACAATTTGCGCTGGAAAATAATATAAAGTTACCACAGCGGGCAAAAAAAGGCGGGAAATACACTGAATCCATCATCCGCTTCAGAACTTCCGCAATTTGCATTCATCCAATCGAAAAAAAACTATTTCTTCTTTCCGCTTCAGAACATTTGCTTTTTGTATTTGACATGAATGGAAAGATCGAGCATATCCAACAACTAAAAGCTAATCTGTTCAACAAGGCGGAAGGAATTACTTTCCTGAACAACGGCGATATGCTGATCACTAATGAAGGACAGGATAAAAAACCAACTCTGCTTCGGTTTAATTATCACAAGAAATAAAAATGAAACAAAGAATTTCCATAAAACATATTGAGCCCGAAGCTTACAATGCAATGATGGCGCTTGAGAATTATTCTACTGGATGCAATATTGATCACAAACTAAAAGAACTGATCAAGATCAGAGCCTCACAGATAAACGGCTGCGCTTATTGCATAGATATGCACACAGAAATGGCGATTGAATTCGGAGAAAGTGAAAGAAGAATTTTCGCGTTGCCTGTATGGAAAGAATCGCATCTGTTTTCCGAAGAAGAAAGAGCTGCGTTGCAACTTACCGAAGAGGTAACTTCTATTTCCGCTCACGGTGTAAAAGATGAAACTTATGAGCGCGTAATGAAATTTTTCGGCGAGAAAACCGCCGCGCAACTTATCATGGCTGTTGTTCTCATAAACGCGTGGAACAGAATTGCCGTAACAACCAGGCTTATCTATAAAGACTAGGTTCATGCCTTTCTCCTTTAATATATGTTAACGCATACCCAGTAGCATTGCTTTTCAACTCGCGCGACATCTAAAAAGATGATCTGGATTAGTTTTTTTCGGATTCTCTTTCTGAATGCTCATAATAAAAGTAAATAAATACTTTTATTCAAATAATTTCATACCTTTGTGTTGTAATTCTATTTAATACGCACACAATGCAAACAACAACAACTGGCAACATTTTAAATGTCACCTTGCTTGAGCCAAGGATGAAACATCCCACTATTTTTGCGCGTTTTGACGAACTAAACGAAGGCGAAAGTTTAACTATTCATAACGACCATGATCCAAAACCTTTGTATTACCAGTTACTGGGAGAGAGAGGCGATATTTTTACATGGGAGTACCAGGAACAGGGTCCTGAATGGTGGAAAGTAAAAATCAGCAAAAAAGTTACTGGTGAAGGAAAAGAAACGCTGGGACAAATTGCCGCGAAAGATTTACGCAAGGCGCAGATCTTTAAAAAATACGGACTTGATTTTTGCTGCGGAGGGAAGAAAACTGTAAAGCAAGCCTGCATGGAAAAAGGATTGGATGCAGCGCAGGTTGAACATGAATTGCAGCAGGCAGACAGAATGCCGGAAGCGCGTCCGTTGCCATATAACGAGTGGGGACTTGATTTTCTTGCAGATTACATTGTGAATACACACCACAGTTATGTAAACAAAAATCTTCCTGACATCCGCGCGTATGCTGACAAAGTGAACCGCGTGCATTCAAGCCGTCACCCTGAACTTGCAAAAGTTCATCATATGGTGGAAGCTGTTTTTGCAGAACTCTCATCTCACATGATGAAAGAAGAAAAAATTCTTTTTCCATATATCAAATCGCTTGTAAATGCGAAGAACAATCCCGGATCTTTTGAGCAGGGACATTTCGGAACAGTACAGAATCCGATTAAGATGATGGAGAACGAACACGAAGCGGTGGGACAAAATATGGAAGAGCTTCGCAAGATCACAGACAATTATACTTTGCCACAAGATGCCTGCGCAAGTTACAGCCTGTTGTACAGAATGCTTGATGAGTTTGAAGATGATCTGCATCTGCACATCCATTTGGAAAACAACATTCTCTTCCCGAAAGCGATAGAGCTTGAAAAAAAATTAATGTAATAAATATTATTATCGGGGTGATGAAAGATAAAGTAACGCCGGATGAACTGGAATGGAACGAGGGACGCGTAAAAAATTTTTACGGAAAAGATTTGATTGCGATGGAGAACGGAAGTTTAAAACTCGTAAAAGTTGCGCCCTTCGCTTCCTACCCCGAACACCAGCACCCTGATAAAACAGAATACGCTTACATCCTCGAAGGTAATCCGCATTTTGTGATCGGTGATAATAGTTATAGCGGAAAACCAAAAGATTTCTTCATCTTTCCGCAAGGCATTAAACACGCGATCCAGAATAAAACGTATTCACAATGTCTTCTGCTGATCGGAGCAATTAAAAACTAAAAACATGGGCATAGTTGAAAACACAAAACCAATCAAGCGTCATGAGGCGCTGATTCATTTCTCCCGTGATCATCATTTTGGTTTGCTGCTCACATGGAAGATCCGCCAGGGTTTGAAAAAAAACGTGGCAACGGAACGCATCAGCAATTATATCCTGTTCTTCTATGAGAATGATCTTAAAAAACATTTTGCGGACGAGGAGAAACATCTGTTCTCACAACTAAGCCCAGTCGATGCGCTGTACATTCAGGTTATGAAAGAGCACGAAGACATCTACAGATTGATTGCGTCAATAGAAAAAAATCCCGCATCCACCACTGTACCGAGTGATTTCGCGGACACATTGGAAAAACATATACGTTTTGAAGAAAGGGTCTTGTTCAACCACATGCAGAATATTTTTACCGCAGAAAAATTAGAAACCATATTATCATTGCATACACATCATCACTGCAATGTCGATGACAGATGGAACGATCATTTCTGGTCGGAGAGTAAATAAAACCGTTCAAAGACTTTTCAATAATTAAGCGGGAATATCCGCCTCGTTCTCTTTAAAAATCCAAATATTAAAAATCAAATCAATGAAACGTTTTGTAAAAAAAATCATTCTGACTGCATCAATCATTACTGCAGTTATCACTTTCCAGGCATGTGGCTCACATGATCATGAAACACATGATGAAAGCGCCGCGGCGGAACACCAGGACCATGGCCATGATCAGGCCGGACTCGAACTGAACAATGGCAAGAAATGGATAGCGGATGAGAGCACAAATAAGAATGTTGCCGCGCTCAAACAAATCATAATGGAAAGTACGCCTGCTTCACTTGAAGATTTTCATAATGTAGCTGAACAATTAAAAGCCAGCATTCAGAATCTGGTGAACGAATGCCGCATGGAGGGTCCGGATCACGACGCGCTGCATAAATGGCTCGAGCCGCTGATGGCAAAAACTAAAAACCTGCAGAATGCGGATTCTGAAGAGGCGGCGGCGGAAATTTATTCCGATATTGAAAAACATATTAATATTTATTCTGATTATTTTCAGTAATGACTATAAATGCAAAAACCAAGATTGCCAATTTGCTTAAAGCAGATCCGCGCGCGTTAGAAGTTATTGTCAGTATCTCTCCGAAATTTGAGAAACTTCGCAACCCTGTTTTAAGAAAACTGATAGCAGGTCGCGCGACTATAAGCATGGCAAGCAAAATTGGCGGCTGCACCTTAAATGATTTTTTTGAAAAACTCAAACCTCTTGGTTTTATAATAGACGATAAAATGACAACTGAAGAAACTACAGACAAAAAACCTTTACCGGATTTTCTGAAAAACATTAAACCCGGAATGATCGCGGACCTGGATGTTCGCGAGCAGCTCGCAAAAGGAAAAGATCCGCTCAATACTATTCTGGATAAACTGAAAACTTTGCAAAGCGGGCAAGTTTTAAAACTCACGAATACATTCGAGCCGACGCCTCTTATCATGCTTTTAAAACGGCAAGGGTATGAATCGCATGTGGAAACGGTAAGTGATGATCTTGTGATCACTTATTTTTATCAGCCAAACGCAATTGTACCTAAAGAAATTGACACAACCGGCGCTAAGCAAGGGTGGGATGACGTGATGAAGCGCTTTGAAAGTAAACTGGTGGAAGTTGATGTACGCGAAATGGAAATGCCCATGCCGATGATGACAATCCTTGGAGCGTTGGACACATTACCGGAAGGAAAAGCATTACATGTTCATCATAAACGAATTCCGGTTTTTCTGTTGCCTGAACTTTCTGAGAAAAAATTTGAATACAGAATAAAAGAGATAAGCGATGATGAAGTTTATCTTTTAATCTATAAAGGATAAAATGTTTCCGGGCGGAAATATGGGTGGTACAAAAACAACCTCTCCTGGGGTTGTGATCCCGTTTTATATTTACGCCGGTCTTTCCTTTTTGTTCGCCACGATATTGCTTATACTAAAGAGCAATTCTTTTGATGGGCATTATTTTGATCCGGATGTTTTAACCATAACTCACATAATGGCGCTGGGATGGGGAACCATGGTTATTCTTGGCGCGAGTCA
>CBIHPU010000022.1:0-16726 GCA_966211935.1 uncultured bacterium
GGAATTAGCCCGGATAGTATGGTTATTTTATATCCAAACTCCTGCATGATTCCGAGTGTGCAAACTACACCGAATGCAGTAATGAGCAGCGAAAAGAAAACCGCTATCAGATTTCGGAAAAACAACCAGAGAATTAATGCTGTAACCGCGAGTGCGAGACTGAGAAACAATTTCATTTCTTCTCTCACCTTTCGCATCATTTCAGAACGGATGTAAGGCATTCCTGAAAAATGCATTTCTGTGTTGTGTGTAGCGCCGTAAGCGTCAACTTTATTACGTATATCCTGAACAATTGCAAGGCGATTCTCAGAATCAAGATCTCTCTTTTCGAAAGTGATGGCCATTACAAACGTGTGCGTTTCCTTGTTAACGATAAGTCCATCATAAAACGGCAGCGAATAAATTATTTCTTTAATGCTATCCATTTCCGCCCTGCTTTTCACATCGCTTTTCACTACCTGAACAAACTGCAGTTTCTCCAGGCTGTCATTTCTTACAACGGTGTACAGATTCGCAACAGAAAGCACATCCCTGATGCCTTTGATGGCTTTGATATCGGCGGCGACTTTTCTCCAGTGATTAAATTTCTCAGGATTGAAAAAATCCGGATCATTGAATCCGACAACCATTACGCTTCCATCTTCACCGAATAATTTTTTGAAATTTTTATAGGTCAGCGCTATTGAATCATCTTCCGGTAAAACGCGCGCAAACTCATATGACATTTGAACCTTCGTCGCTTTGTATCCAAGAAAAACAGTAATTGCCAGAATTATGGCAATAAAAACCGCCTTATATCTCAGTATTATTGACGAAAAGTTCTTCATTAACTTAATTTCAGACGCACGAAGGTAACAGTTTTAAAAGACAAGACAAGAAACATTTAGGTATTGAAATTGTCTTTTTTTTGATATTTACCGTATAAATCACAGACAGCCCTAAATCGCAAATAATACTGTTTTATGCACCTCAGCGGAATTTTCGGAGCAGATAAAACATATAAAGTTCTGGGAGCGAAATTTTATGTTTCCGACCTGGAAGCGCTGTTTTTTCTTTTCAGCAGCATGAAGGCGTTTTCATACCTGGGCGCTGCAAAAATTGAAGGGGAATTTGCAAAAGGAGAAGATTTTAAACTGCATTTTAATTCTGGAGGAATTATTGAAGGAAATTTCCTGGAAATAATTCAGGAGAAAAAAATTGTGATGAGTTGGAGTCTCAGCGGCTTTGGAAGGCAGGATGAAAAAAACACCATTGTAGAATTTGATTTTTCCGTTGAAAATGGAATGACGCTTTTATTTTTAAAGCATTCGAATTTACCAACCAAAGAATCGAAGTTGCTGAAAACAGGAGAATGGAAAAAGTTTTTGGAAGACCTGGATATGAATCTGAAATAAGTTAAGAACTTACTTCTTGAAAATATTCATCATACTGAAGATATTACTCTGCTTATCGTTGTCTTCGCGAATTCGCTCCTGAATTGCGAGAGCAAGGTTTATGTAATGATCCTTTCCGATCTTACGAAGAAACATTATCGCTTTTTCATCTCCATTTACAATATTAGCCATGGCCGCCCAGTCATAAACTTTTTTGTCCATTAAAACCCTGAAAGCTTTGCTGTCTTCCCAAATAGCATTAACGAAGGCCGCGAGTTCAAACTGTTTTGTTTTCATAAGAAAAGCAAAAGCAGATTTATCTCCTCTTATTGCATCAAGCGTAGCAAGCAGCTCGCGGTAATTGTGTTCAAGTAAATAGTTGAATCCTTCCGCTTTCTGCCGGACGTGCTCTGTAAATTTTACACTAGGTTCCTTACTGTATTCACGCATGATTAAAAGATGTAAGACAAAGGTAAAAGCTTATGAGTAGTGTATTTGCTGTAAAATGTTAACAGAAAACATATTTTAATGAGCTTGAGCCTGAAAGGGGTTGACATAAATAGGATTTTTGATAACTTTGATCATTGCGAAAAATCGTTCCATTCAGGGTTAAATATGGCATGATTTTCGCTGCTAGTTATAAAACCTTAACAAATCCTCAAACCGAGGTTTAAAAAAAGAGAAAATGAAACGTGTATTTCCAGCTATCGCTATCGCACTTTGCCTCGCAACCGGCATTAACGCACAGAACAAAGACAATGTTGGTGTAACCCAGACTCCAACGGCGCCTGCAAGTAATGCAGACATTAAGTTTGAAAAGACCACTCACGATTTCGGAACCGTAAAATGGGGCGGAAATGGTGATTGTGAATTCAAGTTCACCAACAATGGTAAGGATCCATTGATTCTGAGTAACTGCCAGGGAAGCTGCGGATGTACAGTTCCTACATTACCTAAAGAACAAATTTTACCAGGTAAAGCAGGTAGAATTAAGGTTCACTATGATACTACACGTCCTGGTCCGATCAACAAGCAGGTAACTGTTCAGTCGAACGCTAAATCAGGTACGCAAACGCTTAAGATTACCGGAACAGTTGAAGCCCAACCGGTAGAAGAGCCGTTCCCGACTGAAAAGAAAGACGGCGGCGCGGTTCCTTACGAAAAAGGAAATTAATCAAAGAAAAAATAGCTCTTTGAGCTATAGAAGTTTTCGATGATATATTTGAAATAAGACGTAAGCTAAACTTATAACACAAAAGCCAAACACAAATGAAAAAAGCAATTTATTCAATAGCGTGCACCCTATTACTGGTGCTTGGAACAGGAAGCCTGAAGGCGCAGGAAACTGCAACTCCTTCCATTGATCCGAATGCTCCGGAAATAACTTTTGAAAATGAGACTTTAGATTACGGTACCATTGAATATGACAGCAATGGATTTCGGGAATTTAAGGTGAAAAACACTGGAAAATCTCCTCTCATCATTCAAAACGTTCAGGGACAATGCGGATGTACAACAACTATTGAGAACGGAAAAAAAGGATGGCCGGAAGAACCGATCGCTCCAGGTAAATCTGCTGTGATCCGCGTGAAGTACGACACTAAGCGTCCTGGTCCGTTTGACAAAAAAGTTACTGTTACTTCAAACGCTAAAACTCCTAATAAAGTAGTTACTATTAAAGGAACAGTTAAGCCTGCTCCTGCAGCAGCTACACCAGCTGTAAACCCGCAAGGAAAGTAATTATAGATCGAATTCGTTAAGAATCCCGTCAAATTACTGACGGGATTTTTTATTTTAATTGGAGAAGCCATCAAAATATTTTGGCAAAGTTCTTGGAGGTGTATAACTATAAACAATTTTTATGCGTCAGATAAATAAATATTTTTTCGCGGTTTTCCTGAGTGTTGCCGTTCTCGCCGCTTTGAATGCGCAGATTTCAGTGACAATGGATATTGACCCAAATGCACCGGTGCTTAAGTTTGAAAAAGACACCATTCAATATGGAACAGTTGCTTATAACGCGGATGGCTGGAAAGTGATGAAGATAACCAATACGGGTAAAAGTCCCCTGATCATTCAGAACCTTGAGGCAGAATGTGGTTGCACAACGGTAGAGGAAGGTGGTAAAAAGACCTGGCCGCAGGAACCAATTGCGCCTGGAAAGAGCGGAATAATTAAGGTTCACTACGACACCAAAAAAGTCGGAACATTTGCAAAACGCGTTACGGTGAAATCCAATGCAAGCTCTCCCTCAATGGTATTTGTTATAAAAGGCGAGGTGCTTGCAGAAGGTGTGAAGCCTCCAATAACAAAAACACGCGTTAAAGGAAAACCTGTTAAAGCTTCGGCTACAAAGGCTACCAAAATAAAAACAAGTACGCCTTAAAAAATATTTTCTTTAAATTTGATCATACCCAATTAATGATGAAACAAGCTCTGATCCTTATATTTTTTCTCGCCGGAATTTCTGCCTTTGCACAAAAGCTGAAGTTTGAGGATACAAAACACAATTTCGGCTATTTACAACAGGGTGACATTGACACTATGCATTATAAATTTTCGAATGCGGGTGATGAACCCCTTATTCTGACTAGTTATAAAGTTGAATGCAGTTGCACCAAGGTACTGTTACCAAAAGATCCAATTTTACCGGGCGATAGCGGTATTGTTACAGTAATTTTCGACACTAAGGTGGGCAGAGCCAGAGGATATCAGGACCGCGTTGTTACGATCATCTCAAATTCAAAGAAAGGTGAAGAAAGACTCCATTTCAAAGGAGAAATACTGGATAAGAAAAAATTGGGTTTTTAACCTGAAACAAAATTTAACCCGTTAAAGTCCGTAGCACCGAATAAAATCCACATTTTTACCGATATTTGTACCCCAGCCTATCGCTGGGGATTTTTTTTTATTCTATGCCTAAAATTTCTTTCAAGGCCGACAAGATGCCGGCTTCTCCCATCCGCAAGCTGGTGCCTTACGCTGAAGCTGCAAAAAAAAGAGGAATCAAGATTTATCATTTGAATATTGGTCAGCCTGATATTGAAACCCCGGCAACAATGCTGAACGCGGTAAAGAATTCAAACATAAAGGTGCTTGAATATTCGCACAGCGCAGGTATAGAGAGCTACAGAAAAAAATTATGCGGTTACTACAAGTCATATAACATTGATGTGAATGTTGAAGATGTGATCATCACAACGGGAGGAAGCGAAGCTATTCAGATAGCGATGATGACATGCTTTAACGCCGGCGATGAGATCATTATTCCTGAACCATTCTATGCAAATTACAATGGATTCTCTACAGCGGGCGATGTTACCATTAAACCGATCCGCAGCTATATTGAAAATGGTTTTGCATTGCCTCCAATAGAAGAATTCGAAAAACTCATTACTCCGAAAACCAAAGGAATAATGATCTGCAATCCAGGTAATCCAACCGGGTATCTTTATTCAAAGGCTGAACTTGAGTCGCTTAAAAAACTTGTTCTGAAATATGATCTGTTTTTACTGAGCGATGAAGTTTACCGCGAATTCTGCTATGATGGAAAAGAATATGTTTCAGTGATGCACCTGAAAGGAATTGAAAACAACACAATTCTTCTCGATTCAATATCCAAACGGTACAGCGCATGTGGCGCAAGAATAGGTTGTCTTATCTCGAAAAACAAAGATGTAATGTCTGCGGCATTAAAATTTGCGCAGGCAAGATTGAGCCCGCCTACATTTGGACAAATAGGCGCTGAAGCCGCAATTGATACGCCCGCCTCTTATTTTGAAGCAGTAAAGAAAGAATATGTTACCCGCCGCGATTTTGTTATCGAGGCGCTGAATAAAATTCCTGGAGTTTATTGTCCAAAGCCAAGCGGCGCGTTTTATTGCATTGCCCGCCTGCCGATTGATGACGCGGACAAATTCTGCCAATGGGTACTTGAAAATTTTGACTGGAACAAACAGACTGTGATGATGGCGCCCGCAACCGGATTTTATTCAACTCCGGGAGAAGGCAAAGATGAAGTGAGAATAGCTTATGTTCTGAAAACTGAAGATTTGAAAAACGCCATGACCTGTCTTGAAAAAGCTCTTGAAGCATATAACAAACAGAATGGTGTTGCTACGCATAGATAAACTTTTAGTATTACCCTTATTTTTATTCGCGTTATCATTATCGGCTCAACCACCCGGATCAACTGCGGCCGATCTCTTCAGTAAAAAACTGGATGCGCTTGAAACTGCCCGTAAATTCAATTTCCCTGATCATTATGCGAAAAAACTGGAATACGTTTACGATTTTCAGTTAAAAGAATCTTCAGGTGCGGATCAACTGATTATCAACGAAACAGTATATATTTCGCTTGTAAGCGCGAAGAACAAAACGGTTTACAATCAGACTATTTTCTACGACGATCAAAGTTCTATTGAGGATGTTGTTTTAAGAAACGAGCTGAACAAAGCCATACAGCCCAAAATAACGTATGGAAATTATCAAAGCGAAAATGTTTTCTATGATGATGTGAAGATAGGAACATTCGATGTCTATTTTCCCGAAGCTGGCTTAGAAAAAAAAATTGAGTACCGTAAAACTTATCATGATTATAAATTTCTTCCAAAAATTTATTTTCCTGCACAGTTCCCTTCCGTATTGACAGAAATAAAAGTTAATGTTCCAGCCTGGCTGAATATAGAACTTGTAAGATTTAACTTTGACAATAATAGAATTGAAGAAAAAACTGAAAAAAGATTAAGTATTGATGGAGAGCTGGAATATACAACCCACACATTCTCCGCGCATGATGTAAACGCTTACAAGCGGGAAGTTAATTCACCTTCTGTTGAATCTATCCAACCGCATTTTTTTATTCTCTTTAAATCGTTTACAAAAGAGAACAAAGAACATCAGCTGATGAAAGACATGCGGGAACTTTATTCGTGGTGCAGTAGTTTGTGCGGGCGGAACGAAAACGACACCAGTATGCTCGCAAATACTGTGAAAGATATTACTGCTGGAAAAAAAACAGATGAAGAAAAGATTCTTTCAATTTATAATTGGGTACAGGAAAAAATCCGGTATGTTGCAATAGAAGAGGGACTAAAGGGATATCAACCTGAAATTGCAGACAAGGTTTTTACAAACATGTACGGTGATTGCAAGGGGATGTCCAATCTTCTGAAGCAAATGTTGCAGGCTGCAGGATACGACGCGCGGCTTTGCTGGATAGGCACGCGCGATATCCCCTACCCCGATCTTTATCCTATTCCCGGAACATTTAATCATATGATCTGCAGTGTTACACTAAACGGAAAAACGTATTTTTTAGACGGAACTGAAGATCATATTGAATTGGGAGAAATTCCTTATCGCTTGCAGGGGAAAAAAGTAGTAATTGAAGATGGAGAAAATTTTATAATTGATACCGTTCCTTCCGCCGGATACAAATCCAATCTGCAGGAATCGTTTACCCAACTTAAAATTACGGGTAATAGATTAACGGGATATAAAAAAATAAATTTTAATGGCGAGGAAAAACTGAATTTTGCTTCCGGTTACGCTGATATTAAAACAGACATTAAAGAACAGTCTCTCAAAGAGTATCTTGGAGGTAATAATAAAAATATTAAGATCTCAGATATTGAAATCAGTGACCTGACTGAAAAAAAAGCGCCACTGCGGTTAAATTATAATTTTTCAGTCGACAATCATATTTACGAATCGGGTGATGAATTATTTGTTTTCCTGGATTTCGAAAAAGACTACAGTAATTACATTATTGATTCGTTGCGCGTGCAGGATTGGGAACTTAATCATTGCATATATATTAAATCTAAAGAAGAGCTGGAAATTCCTGATGGTTATAGTTTACAGTCTCAGCCAGGGAATTTTACTTATGAAAATTCAGATTATTCAATTGCAATTAAAACAACGGAAAAAGGAAACAAGATAGAATACACCAGTGAATTTATATTTAAAACAGGAGTTATAAGGAAAAAAGATTTTAAAAATTGGAATGCCATAAGCACAAAGCTTGGGGAGATCTACAACACCCCGCTAATTTTGAAAAGGATTAATGATAAATAAGCTGTTCATATATTGCTCGTTTCTGATATCGTCGTTTTTGTCCGCGCAACAGGCGAAGGACGCGGAATGCACGTGGCATAATGAATCTGCAATAGTACTGGAGCTTGATAAAGAATACGAGGCGTTCAGCGGGTTCCAGGATGAAATCATCATCAGAGAAAAGATACACAAAAAGATTTTGTTGAAGGACGAAGCGGCTCTCCAGGCCTTTTCAACGCTTCACATTTCCGTTTCCGAATATGATAATTCAACAGGAGAAACTTCGAACAATCTAAAAGTTTCAGTTCGTAAAAAAAACGGACAGGTACTAGAATTGAGTAACAATGACGCGTTTGTTTTAAAAATGAGTTATGATAAAAATTTACAGGTCAATGCCTTTACCTATCTGAAGAAAATCGCGATTCCTGGTCTCGAGATCAACGACACATTAGAATACGAATATACTACAAGCAGTGGCGACCGTGAATTTTTTATCGGGAACGTATTGCTGGCCGAAGAATATCCGATCCGGAAAATGAAGGTTTCGTTTGAAGTGGAGTCAAGTCTCGCTTTTTCTTATACAACAAATAATTGTTCGTTGATTCTGCAACGCAATGGAGACAGAAACGGAACGACTTCAAGAAATTATTCCGTTCAACTCGATTCTGTTTCCAAACAAAAGGGCGAGCTGTGGAGCTACGAGTCAAGAACAATTCCATCTATACGATTTAAGACGGAATACGATCCGGAATTTCAACTGTTAAGATCTGATCCAAAAAAAACACTGCAAAACAGCATCGCGACTTATCTCTACAACAGTGATAGCTATAAAGAAAACAGGCATTACATTAAAAAGATAAAAAAGCATCTGAGAAATTTATTTAATTCGAAAGTAAATGAGGATTCAGTTGCAATCAAGGGCTGGTATTATTTCCGTTACCTGATATTGAGAGATCTGCACTCAGATGCTCCATATAAGTCAGAGAATGAAAAAGAATTAAATATAAGCGATGAATTGTACTGTTCAATAATGCTTCAGCTCCTGCGTGAAATGAATGTTCCTGCTAAACTTATTTGCTATGTTCCAAGAAATAAAGGAGATCTTAATTATGCGCTTTCGCCTTGGGATTATAAGATAGCCGTTCAGGTAGGCGAAGGAAAAAACGCCTTTATTCTTTACAATTTCAGTGAAGTAAGTACGCACGGTGATGTTCCTGAAAACGCCGATGGTGTTGAAGCATTTTCATTTTCAGCCAATAAAAGTTACAGGAAAACTAAATTCAGATGGGTTCTTACATTAAATCCCACGTTAATTATTTTGCCGGGTGCTGTGTATGTTACAGAAGCCTCAGTGAAAAAAATCAGGCAAAAAGAAGACCTCAAAAAAACTGAAACTCATAAAGCTGATCCGTTTTCTAATTTGTTGAGCGCGGAATATTTTGTTGATATAAGTGAGTTACAGAAAAATGACAGCTTAGGCGTGAGTCGCGTCACCACTAAAACCGGAAACTTCAAAAAGGAAGGCATAGCGAACTTAATTTCTCATGACGAAGCATTTGCAGAAGATCAGAATCAATTCGAACAAAAAAGTAAAATCAAAAAAAACAGCAATGAGACTGAGGATAAATATTTTGCCCTGTTAGGTCTATTGCAAGAGGAAAAATGCAGAAATTATCTTATAAGTTCCATTGAAGAAAATGAGATCGATGTTTTAAAGTATGATGATTTCAAATTGCTGTCAAGCGGAAGATCCATAATAAGCCAATCGTTAATTTATAAGGAAAATTATATTATAGGCAATACCTATAATAAAGCGGATACCAATACTTTCATTATTACGCCCGGCGCAATTACGGGTTCGCAGCTGGCGCTTTCTGAACATGAAATGACGCGAAGCAGTGATGTGTATTTCGGATTTCCCCGCGCCATAAAAAACAAGATTTTCATAACTGTGCCGGTCGGTTATAAAGCCGGGAACCTGCACGATTTTAATATTCACAACGAAAGCAGTTCCGGTTATTTCACATCAACGGCAAAACAGGAAGGAAATTCAGTTATCATTGAAATGACTAAAGTGTATGTGGTGAATCATGTAAAAAAAGAAGACTGGCCAGAAATGACAACCTGGCTCGAAGCAGCTTACCACTTTACACAAAAAAAATTAATTTTCAGTAAAGAATAAATTACCGGTGGATCCAGTTGCGAATAATCTGCTCTCCGTATTCAGAAAGTATTGATTCGGGATGAAACTGAACTCCCCGCACATCAAGCGAACAATGTTTTGCCGCCATTACAATTCCTTTTTCATCAACTGCTGTAATTCTCATCTCAGTGGAGAAATTGTTTTTGTCCAATACCCAACTGTGATATCTGCCTGCTGAAAATTTTTTCGGAACATCGCTAAAAATAAAATCATCTTCGATAACTGAAACCGGCGTAGCGATTCCGTGACAGACCTGATCCAGGTTAATGAGTTTGCCGCCAAACACCCCTCCAATTGCCTGCAGTCCGAGACATACGCCAAAAATACTTTTCTCACCTGCATACTTCCTTATCGCATCCATCATCACTCCTGCTTCTGCTGGAATTCCAGGTCCCGGCGACAAAATTATTTTATCGAAGCGTTCAATTTCCTGAATAGAAATTTTATCGTTCTGATGCACTTCAATATCCGCCTCACTTACCTTCTCTACAAGATGTACAAGATTGTAAGTAAACGAATCATAGTTATCCAGCACCAGTATTTTCAAACGAAAAATTGAAATGGATTATTAATAGCGGGAAGACTTATTTCCTGCAAACATACAACAGCTCACCTTTAGGCAATCTGTATCTGTCTACAAGTTCGCGTGAAAGCGTGTTTGTTATGTCAACTACCTCAACCTTAAATCCTGCTTCTTTCAATCTGTCAGGATAATCAAGACCAAAAAGTCTTACATGATCTTTTTGCCAGAAATGTATTTCACGTTGCTCTTCAGTGACAATTGATTTGTCCTCGTAAGTTTGCATGCGCGTTGTATCCTGCGGCACCTGAAAAATTCCCCAACCACCCGGTTTCATGATCCGGTAAAGTTCACGCATACATTGACGATCATCCTCAACGTGTTCCAGTACGTGGTTGCAGAAAATCACATCGAATTCATTGTCCTTAAACGGCGTGTGGTGAAGATCCATCTTTACATCGGCCAAAGGCGAAAGGAGATCACCCGTAATATATTCGAGATTTTTCTGCTTGCGGAAGAGTTCGTAAAAACATTGTTCAGGAGCAACGTGCAGCATTTTTAAATGAGGCGCGGTAAAAAAGTTCGACTGGTCTTTCAGATAGAGCCATAGCAAACGGTGTCTCTCTAACGAAAGACTCCCTGGGCAAAGCACGTTTTTTCTTTTAGCCTTTCCACTGTAACCGTAAGGTAAAAACTTCCGGTAGGTTTTGCCGCTGATCGGATCTTCATAACGATTTCCGGCATAAACTATCGGAGCAATATGACGAAACCAAAGGCTTAATTTAATAAGTATGGGCCGTGGAATTGTACGCAGCAGAAAATGAAACATGGGGGCAAAAATACTGAAAAAAGCCAAGTGAAAAACTATTCTACTCTCACGGTAATTTCAGCTTCCTCTTTGATATGTGAATATTCAACAAGTTTTAACTTTACGATAACCTCACCTTTATTTTTTGCATCGAAGAGAAAGTCTGTAAGCCCACTCTTACTTCCCCTGAACTCACTTTTCTGATACTCAACAATAGCAGCGTCCGGTTCGTTGACGAGCGACCATGTTTGTCCTGCCGCATGATCTTCCGCAACAATAATCTTAAACTGCGTGCCGCTACTCACTGCAATTACGCTCTTATCAGTCCCTTTGAATTCCGCGATCTTTGTCTGTGTGCAGGAAAAGGAAATAAGGATGATAATAGAGATCAAAAACGATTTTGGGAATTTCATCAGCGGAAATATTCAATTAATTCATCCCTCTTTTCTTCTTGATATTTTCATATGCTACCTGAAGCCGCTTAAATTTTTCTTCAGCGGAACGCTTCACATCTTCTCCCATTCCCTCAACTTTATCTGGATGATACTTAACCGCCATTTTACGGTAAGCTTTTTTCACTTCTTCGTCAGAAGCGGTTGCCTCAACTTCAAGAATCCGGTAATCAGCGCCGGCATCCTTGTAATACATTGCTTTAATTGACTCCGCGTCCGCGTGCGAAATATCCAGCATTGTGGCGATCCTTCCGATCATTTCCATTTCACGCGGATGCATTTCGCCATCAGCCATTGAAATCCCATACAGGTAATGAAGCAGTTGAAGTCGCGCGCTGTGCGGCATATACTGACGAACCTGGGCGCACACATCGTTAAGTGGAATTTCTTTATTTAGAATTTCCTGCAAAACAGGAAGTATCTCTCTTGTTTTCGCTTCACCAAAATTCCGTACAAAAAATTCTTTCACGTAATTAAGTTCGGAACGCAGTGTTTTTCCATCGGCTTTCATCACCGCAGCGCTGAGAACTAAAAATGAAACTGTAAAATCGCCTGGTGTTGTAAATGTTCCACCTTCGTCATCTGTCTTGTAAACAGTCATAGACCTGGCTCCACTATCAACTAAAGCGCCGATTGCGAAACCAATAATTGCTCCGAGAGGCCCGCCGAGTGTCCACCCAAGTCCGCCCCCTAACCATTTTGCAAATGCCATTGTGATAACAAAATTACTTAATTGAAATGAATTAAGTAGCGGAGGAAGCAAAAGTTAAGAAAGTTTGGAAAGTTTAGAAAGTTTTGAAGGTTGGGAAAGTTTAGAAAGTTGGGAAGGTTTGGAAAGTTAGAAAGTTGGGAAGGTTGGGAAAGTTTAGAAAGTTGGGAAGGTTTGGAAAGTTAGAAAGTTGGGAAGGTTTGGAAAGTTAGAAAGTTTAGAAAGCGCGGAACATTCTGGCCGGTAGCACCAGCAGTGAAATCATTCAGTTTAAATGAAAAAATTCAGCTGAAAGAAGGTCTGAATAACTTCTTTTTAAGATCTTTTACAACCTGGCCTGTCAATGGCTTGATACAGAAATCTCTGATCTCGTCCGGAAATTCCTTTGCTGCTCTCATTTTGTCGGCGTAGTTGAGGGTACCGCTGAGCATAACAACGGCAACTTTGTCAAATGGCAATACATTCAAACATCTCGCTTCTTCAAGGAATTCAAAACCATTCATCCCCGGCATATTAATATCCAAAAATATAAGATCCGGTAGTTTTACATCGCTCCCCTGCTTTTTGCATTGCAGTAGATATTCAATAGCATCCATACCCGTCTTGAGTATCTTTATTTTTTCCGCCACACCGGAAGCTTCGATTTCCATTTTATGAAACTCGTTATCGGCGTCGTTGTCATCAATTAAAAGAATGTAAGGCAATTTTTTCATAATGGATAATAATTAATTAACCGGAATAGTAAAATAAAAAACCGAACCTTTTCCTGGTTCAGATTCCACCCAGATGCTTCCCCCGTTATAATTGACAATTTTTTTGCAAACTGAAAGTCCGATACCCAGGCCCTTGTATTTTTCCTGCGTGTGCAATCTCTGAAATATGTGAAAGACTTTTTCTGTAAATCTCTTTTCGATACCAATGCCGTTATCCGCAACAGAAAAAATCCAGGTTTCGTCACTCTTAACGCAATTAATTCTGATCTCAGCTGCTTCTGAATCTTTCCTGAACTTTATGGCATTGCTTATGAGATTTCTGAAAATCCGTTTCATATCAGCATAATCAGCGATGATTGTCGGCAACTGCCCAACAATAATTTTCGTCCCTGTTTCCTCAATATGATTTTTCATTTCACCAATGACTTCTTTCACCACTATGCCTGAATGCACCACAACATTGTTGTTGTCTTTTCCAAGCGCGCTGAATTCAAGAAGTTCAGCGATAAGCCTTTTCATATGGGCAGCCGACTTTACAATATATTCGAGGTACCGACTCGTTTCATCATCCAGTCTTCCTTTGTAACTCCTTTCAAACAGCCCGATATAATTGATGATGTTCCTGAGCGGCTCCTGCAGATCGTGCGAAGTAACATAGTTTAATTCTTCCACTTGCTTATTCGAACGAAAAAGTTCATGTGTTTTCTTTCTCAGGTCATTTTCAATGTTTTTTCTTTCGCTTATGTCACGTATGATAACAGCGATCCACATTTCTTCATCATTCAGTATCCTGGTAAAATTAATTTCAACCGGAAATTCTTTATTGTCTTCAGAACAAAAATTCATTTCAAAAGACTCTGAATCCTGACTGTGCTGAACATAATTCTTAAGTTCCGCGTTAAACTGAGCGTGAAAATGCTCAGACGCAAGTACAGTAATTTTCTTTCCCTGCAACTTCAAACGTTTGATTCCGAAAACAGATTCCGCTTTGTTGTTGGCTATAATTATTTTTCCGTTCTCATTAACTATAATTACAGATTCCGGGATTGATTCAAGAAGGCTCACAAACTTTTCCTCGGCCATCTTTTCATCCGTAAGGTCCTGGGCTATTCCAAAAACACGAATCAGTTTACCGGACTCATCAGCAAAGGCGCGGGCGCGATTACGAATAATACGTTCCGTACCATCCGCACGCAATACACGATGAAAAATTTCAAACGGCGCCTTATCAACTGTTACTGCACGTAATTTTGCTGTTACAAATTCCCTGTCATCAGGATGTACAAGATTGATAAATTCTTCTACCGTTCCGCTATGTTGAGAAGTCTGAAGTTCAAACAGGTTACAAAACTCGTCGGAACAGGATATCGTATTTTTGCTGATGTCCCACTCCCATGTGCCCATGCTCGCCATGCGTTGAGCTTCTGTTAACTGTGCATTAAAAATTCCGAGTTCCTCTTCCTTTTTCTTTTGTTCCGTAACATCTTCCAGCGACAAACAAATAGTATCTACAGACAAAGGAAAAGCTAAAGCGTGAAAATAAAAATCCTTTGACATATAAGAAGGAGCAATATGAATTACGCCCAGATCAGCGGGAGTTCCGTTTCTGAGCATTTCAAGATATTTATCTACACGGCCGTTTGTGAAAGTATCTGGTGAAAGATCTCTTACATACATGCCTACGGTGCGTTTAGCATCAGGTTGTTTCGCATTTGTGGCTACAACGCGCAGAGATCTTGGTTCATTTATATCTTCGAAATGCAGGATACTGATCATTGTAGGCAGATTACTAATCAATCCACTATACATTTTCAGCCTCTCGTTCTTTTTATGCGCGGTAATTTCAATAAACCTGATAATAAAACAAGGCGAACCCTGCCATTCAATTGTTTCACGGTGCAGAAGCACATCTTTTTTACCGAGCGCAGTTTCAACCTGCGTTTCAATCGTTAAACTACCGCCATAATCTGCTGCAGGCTCTTTAAGAAATGTTACTTCCTTATCCGTGGCATAAACTCCGATATTTGAAACAGGCAAAACTGTCAGCTTATCCTTTCCAACGCCGAAAAAAGTTTCATAAGCCTGGTTAGCGTACTTCACCTCACCGGTTTCAGCGCTGAAAATAATTTTGGGCAAAGCGGATTTACTGAAAATATTCAGCAGTTCATTTTGTTTGAACATCCCCGTTGTCAGATCGCCGGAAAAATAATCTGCCAGCACACATTTCTCATCATACCATTCAACAGGACAAATATTTATTTTGAATATTGTTTTGTCATTGCCGGAAGCAGAAATGTTTAATGAAGCAGGGGTATCTTTTGATGATCTGATGCAACTTAACAGGTTTTCATTATCATCACCACCTATAATCTTAAGTTCAGCAAGCGTTTTATTATACCACTCATGAGCGTCTGAAAGAGAGAACAAGCGCTTGAACGCGTCGTTGACATATAACAATTCGCCACCGGGCACTTTAAAAATACTTCTTGGAGTAAGAGAATTACTTATGGCGTTTAATAACTGCCTGCTGTTTTCCCGGATTTTATCCTGAACCGCAATCTCCCGCGTCAAATCGCGGTTTACGCAAACTATTCCAAGTACTTTACCGGCGGGATCCCGGATCTCTTTAAGAGTTGTAAAAATAAGTATATCTGATCTGTCTTTCTTTTTATGTAAGACTTCGCCACTGAAACTTCCGTTGTCACGCAGCGAGTTGATAGCAGTGTCCCTTTCTCCGTTTACCAAACGCGATGAAAGCACAAACATCATTTCCTTACCCATTACTTCATCCGACTTCCAGCCATAAATTTTTTCAGCAGCTGAATTCCATACTGTAATCTTTAATCCTGTATCTAAAGCAATCACAGCTTCATCAATACAAGACATTAATGCCGTACAAAGGGGGTTTAAATAATCAGAAGAATGTTGTTTCTGTATAAACATATTGAAGGTGATATGCTATTCAGCTTATATTTACCAAGATAAAAAAAAACTAACACTAGTCAATGCTCTACGATAAATTACACCAAATCCGGGTAACTCAACTCGCGGCGATGCTTTCAGGTTTCAAAGGCAAATAGAGGGTAAACACTGTTCCATTGCCTTTTGATCCTTCAGCAATTATTTTACCCTTATGATTTTCAACAATCTTTTTACATAACGCGAGTCCTATGCCTGTACCGGGATATTCTTCCTGTGTATGCAATCTACGAAACAAATTAAAAATATAATCTGAATATTTCGGATCTATTCCTATTCCGTTGTCACGATAAATTATCTTTATATACTCTATATCAGGGTTTAACTGATGAGTTGCAACTTCTGAGGGATGAACTGCTGCGGAGCTGATTTCAATTATTGGTTTCTTCCCGGCTTCAATAAATTTTAAGCTGTTCGATATTAATCCCGAAAACAATTGTTGTAGCTGTTTTTCCACAGCTGAAATTACCGGTAAGCCGTCAAACTTTACTTCAGCATTCTTTTCTTTGATGGTTGAACTATGTTCTTCTATCACTTTTTCCAAAACAGCAGACAAGTTTAATGGCTTAAATGACGAAGGATTTACGCTACGTAATAGTTTGGTGTAAGTTAGCACGTCTGTTATCTGTGAGCGTAAACGTTTTGAAGACCTTATTATCTTATCAAGTAATTTAGCGTCATCTGCGTTCATTCTTCCCTGTGCCTCTTCAGTCAACATGTTTCCGAAAGTGATGATCTTCCGTATCGGTTCCTGCAGATCGTGAGTAGTGATGTATGCAAACTGCTCAAGCTCCTGATAAGAAGCCCGAAGTTTTTGATTTAACCTGTACAGTTGTCCTGTTCGTTCTTTTACTCTGGACTCAAGTCTTTGCTCAAGTAATTTCTGATCGTCAATGTCAGTTGCTGTGCCTA
>CBIHPU010000023.1:0-16389 GCA_966211935.1 uncultured bacterium
GATAGGATTTTGTTTCCAACCTTGATTAATTAAGCTCCTATTAATGCTTTCTAATTGAGCCTCAAGAATGGATTCTGCCGTATCAATATCCACTCGTAAGGTGTAAATCTAGGTTCTCCGATCAGGTCGTGATATTCTATTGGAAATATTACGCAATCAAATTTTTTCGTTTTATAATGATCGATATTTATTGAATCAATATTTGTTTGTGCAAAAAAACTTGAACAAAACAGAATCAATAAAATTATTACCAAATATTTTCGTTGCATTGAAATTACTACCAACAAATTAAATTAGTAATAAAAGAAAGCCACACATCTATTGTAAGTTTTCTACCACCCCACCTTCTTAAACACCAATCCCTGGCTTTTACTTTTCGCAAAGATCAGGGCATTGGAACGATCAATCAGAAGGCACAAGGGCGCTTCATCAAAGGTGGCGTCAAACAAATTATTCTGTTCAAGTTTTCCGCCGGGTAAAAGTTTCACTTCGGAATACATAATTTTTTTAGCATTAAGATCTTTGCGTTTAGCCAAAAGCCACAAACCGGAACCTTCTGCTTTCGCTCCAACTATTACCTCCTGTAAATGATCGAGGAAAAGCGTCTTGTCATTCTCCGCCGCAGATTTTATTATGAAAACTCCGTTAATATCATTCGGCTGGCGGGTAATCAGTTTGTTCGCGGGATTATCGATCACATTGTAAAATTCATTCACGGTAATCATTTTTTCACCACCCAGGTAACTGAAACTTACCAGCCAATAACCATAGGGACGAAACTTTTTTCCGTCCGATGATCCTGCAACTTCTGAAATTATCTCTGTCTGCCCTGCCTCTGTAACATGAATGTCTTTCACACGCACACAAACTGCTTTAAAATCCTTGCTCTTTAGCGCAGTTTGCGGCAGTACTGCAAGATCATCAATTCTTAATTTAACCTCCGCACGTTCGTCCAGCACAATAAAAAACAACTGCACAGGTTTTTTCGAATTGAGCAAATCAGCTTCCGCGCCTTGCCTGGTTACAACACCCGCCGCAAAATATTCTTTGCTCTCTTTTTTATATGCGAGATCAGAGAAAAAGTAAGTGTACGGAACTGCAGACTCCGGATCATTAAATTGCGCGGCTTTCAATAATTCTCCATTAACAGCGTTAATAGATAAAATATATTGTCCCTTCTTTTCTCCGTCAAGCGCGTGAACGTAAACAAGAACTTTTTCATCATCTGCCATCAGCAGCTTGCAACGGAGATAATTGAATTTATAAAAGCGAAAACCCCATTTTATTTCATAATCAAAAAAAGATTTCTCGTCCTTCAGTGCATAACAGGAAAGAAAAAATTTATGAGAGGAATCACGCGGTGAACGTATCACATAAACCTTATCACGATAATACAACTTGTCATCATCATAAATAAAAATAGAATTGATACGCGCCGCTTCAGCCTTCTCATTAAAATAAATGAGACGTAGTTTTCTGTCTAGTCTCAGGTAATAAACATTTTTCTCGTCGTTTATCTTCTGAAACCAGAAATTTAAAAAACCATGCGATGTATCTGTTCCGATTTCATGGTATTGTTCAGCTTTTACACTTCCAAGTTCCTGAACAAATGAATCGATAGGAACAAGCTGCGCGTCATAACTGTGACAAAGAAAAGAGAGTTTGTTATTGTTTTCCGCAAAGCCGAAATAGTATACAACTTCATTCAGAACTAAACTGTTCGATTTTTTCAAATCAGCAGGAATAGCAGACAGCGAACCTGAAAGACTTAAACAAATAAGTATGAAAGTGATGCCGCGTAACATAGATAATCTCTCTAAAATACTAATTTTGCGCAAAACAATTTCAGCTGGAGCGGTTTATAAATATAATTTCTTTTGACGTACCCTGGCCCGCTGATTACGGTGGCGTAATAGATGTATTCTATAAGCTGAAAGAACTGAAGAAAGCTGGAGTAAAAATTATACTCCACTGCTATGAATATGGAAGAGGGCCGCAAAAAGAGCTTGAAAAATATTGCGAAAAGGTTCACTATTATAAACGGAAAAAAAATGTTCTCCAGCTTTTTTCGGATTTGCCTTTTGTAGTGAAGTCAAGGGTAAACAAAGAGCTGAAAAAAAATCTTCTGGCAAATGACTATCCCATACTTTTTGAAGCTTTACACACTTGTTTTTTATTAAGCGATCCGGAATTTAAAACCCGAATAAAAGTCTACAGGGAAAGCAATATTGAACATGAATATTACCGGCATCTGGCAATAGCCGAAAAAAGTAAACTCAGGAAAAAATATTTCTTATCTGAAGCCGCGAAGCTCGAAAATTTTGAACGCATTCTGAAAAATGCGGATTTAATGCTGATAGTCTCCAAAACTGAAACAGATTATTTCAGAAAAAAATTTCCGGAAGTTAAAGTTGAATATCTGCCGAGCTTTCATGGTAATGAAAAGATAACATCCAAAACCGGAAAAGGAAAGTTCATTCTTTATCATGGCAAATTAAGTGTACCCGAAAATGAATCCGCCGCGTTTTACCTGGTGGAAAATGTATTTTCAAAAATATTGCGTAATGTAATTATTGCCGGCAAGGATCCTTCTGAGCAACTAGTAAAACTGTGCGCTTCTTATAAAAATATTCAGCTTATAAAAAGTCCAACTGATAATGAGATGAGCGATCTTTTGCATAACGCTCATGCGCACTGTTTATACACGGCGCAGCCAACCGGACTGAAATTAAAATTGCTGAATGTTTTGTATAGCGGAAGATTTGTAATTGTAAACGACAATATGCTTACCGGAACAGATCTGAATGATGTTTGCCTGGCTGCAAATACACCATCTGAGTGGATTGAAAAAATTGAAAAATGTTTTGAGAAAGAATTTACAGAACCAGAGATCAGCCAAAGGCAGCAGGCCTTAAAGATTTATGATAATGCAGAGAAAACCAAAAGACTGATCGATCTTGTGTGGGATGGAAAATAAACCTAAGAAAAACGCATCTGCAAAACACCCCAGAAAGCTTCTTTAAATATCTTGGTGCTCATTTTTGAAACACCTTCAACGCGATCTACAAACACAATAGGAACTTCTACCACTTTAAATTTGTTTTTAATGGCTTTGTATTTCATTTCAATTTGAAACGCGTATCCCATAAAACGAATTTTATCAAGCTCAATTTTTTCCAGCACCCTTCTTCTGTAACAAACAAATCCCGCTGTAGTATCTTTAACCGAGATCCATAAAACGATCCGCACATATACACTTGCAAAATAACTCATCAGGATTCTGCCCAGTGGCCAGTTTTTTACTTTTCCACCTCTGCAGTAACGCGATCCTACGGCCACATCAGCGCCGTTCCTGCACGCTTCAAGCAACCGCGGAAGATCATCAGGGTTATGGGAGAAATCACAATCCATTTCAAAAATGTATTGGTAATTTCTGGCCAACGCCCATTTAAAGCCATGAATATACGCTGTACCGAGCCCGAGTTTTCCTCTTCGCTCTTCAATAAACAGCTTGTCTTTAAACTCAAGTTGCAGACGCTTTACTATATCCGCGGTTCCATCAGGCGAACCATCGTCCACAATAAGCAAATTGAAATCTCCCGGCAAAGAAAAAACCTTGCGAACCATTTTTTCAACGTTCTCTTTTTCGTTGTAGGTAGGAATTATTACAAGATTTTCTGACACAAAATTGGGGATATGCTTTTAAAATTTAACGCGACAGCCGTTGGTTTATCAGTAATTAAAAATTGGTGTTTTGAAGGATGCGAATATACAATTTTGAATTTTTACTTACAGTGAAACGGAAAAATGTTAAAAACAATATAGCCAAAGCGGTTAAGTTTTGTTAAGTGCGGGCATTCATTGTTTTAAATGCAGCGAAACGATACTTCCACAGTTTTTATTCTATTTCATTATCAGCAAATTGTAAAGATTTTCCCTATGGCGCAAGCTTAAATAATGTGTAGGTGTTAAAGACAAGCGGGCAGGCAAATATGAAGGTTACCTTCAGTAAACAACAAGAATCAATAATACATGCAAAAGAAAAGCTTGATAATACTGACTTTCACAGTTGCACTGATTTTCGCTGCCTTTACCGGTCCCCGTAAAGTCGCGAAACATAATAAAACTGTGGTAAGGGGAATAGCCAGTTACTATCACAACATGTTCAATGGAAGAAAAACTGCTTCCGGTGAAATATTTTCCAATGACAGTTTAACCGCGGCGCACAAAACCCTTCCGCTTGGAACGTGGGTACAGGTGACGAACCTGAAAAATTACTCCAGTGTGATCCTGAAAATAAATGACAGGCTTCCGAAAAACAGCAAAAGAACCATTGATGTTACCGTTGCGGCAGCGAAAAAACTGAATTTTATCCGTGAAGGATTAACCAAAGTGTGGATAGAAATACTTCAGCCGGTAAAACTCACCAATTCGAAATTTTCTGTGAAGAAAAAAACTTAGACAATCAAATGCGATCTTTTCAGTATATCAGTCGCGCGCAATCCTTCATTAAAAAGCAGGTCTACTATACTTAAGTTGGGCAGAAAACCATATTTATTTTCAAAAACCTGGTAATACGGAACATTCTTAAACGCTACATCCGTTTCAGGATTTATTTTCGGGTGAATTTTTGCCCTGAAATCATCCATATCATCATATGCTTTTTCATATCTGTCGGTAAAACCGATATTCATTCTAAGCTTCATTATTTCAAAAATCCTGTTCATAAGCTGCTGATTAAAATCAAAAAGAAATTCAATCTTCTCACCAAAATAAAAAGTGCGGAATTCAGCTTCAAAAAACTCAAAGTAAGGAGAACTTCTGTAAGCGCTTTCCAGACTGCGCCAATGCAGATTTCTCCAATTGTCATGATACGAAATGCGCTTCTCACCAATAGCAGTTCTCTCGGAACCATGCACCAGGGGAATAATCAAATCGAGCCTGCCGTTTGCGCCGTAAATTGAACAGCGGTTTCTGTAAGTCTGTTTTACAAAGTGTTCGTGTTTTTCAATGAGGATATTCTGATACGATAAACATTTCGCAAAGTAGCTTACGGGGGGAAGATAAGCGGTTGAAAGCAGCACGGAATCTGTCATTGCACAAAAATGAAAAATAATACAACAACTGGTGCAATAAAGGACAAAAATCCCATTTTTCACGATTTTGTATATTTGCTGTTTAAATTATGACCATAGATGTTATATTGACCATTCTGCTGATTCTTGTGAATGGGATTTTTGTTTGTGCAGAGTTCGCAATTGTAAAAGTAAGGGCCTCCCAACTTGAACTTAAAATAAACCAGGGAAGCAACCGCGCAAAGCTTGCCAAACATATTGTTGTAGACAACCTCGACAAATATATTGCCGCAACTCAAACCGGAATTACACTTGCCAGCCTTGGTTTAGGTTACGTTGGAGAAGACGTGATGACGCAATTTATGATGAAGATTGCAACTGCTTTTGATATGCAGGTGAATCCGGAAACAGTAAACAAAATTGCAACGCCTGTTGGATTCATATTCATCACTATGCTCCACATCATTTTTGGCGAGCAGATGCCTAAGATGGTAGGTATTAAATTTTCACTTGCTTCTGCCATTGCGTTGGCCTGGCCAATGCGGATCTTCTATTTTATTTTCGGACCGCTTATCTGGCTCTTACATAAAATTTCCAATGGACTGTTGAGATTAATAGGAATTAAGGCAGCCGCAGATGATGACGTTCACTCTGAAGAAGAACTCAGGATGATTCTTACTGAAAGTGAGGAAGGCGGAGCGATAAAACCCAGCGAACATGAACTGATTCAAAACGTGTTTGATTTTGACGACAGGTTGGTAAAACAGATCATGGTGCCTCAGGGAAGAATTATTGCGATAAACGTGGAAGTTGGAAAAGAAAATATTACGCGCCAGGTAATTGATGAGGGTTACTCACGACTTCCTGTTTATCTTGGCGATATTGATAACGTGATAGGAGTTCTTCACTCAAAAGATCTGTTGAAGGCAGTTATTGAGAATCGTTTTATCAGCGTGCGCGATATTATGCGTCCCGCACATTTTATTCCTGAGAGCATGCGCGTGAATGACCTGTTGCGCGATTTTCAGAAACTGCATATAGGAATGGCAATAGTGACGAATGAATATGGAGCAACGGCGGGATTGGTTAGTATGGAAGACATCATTGAAGAACTTGTTGGTGAAATTCAGGATGAGCACGACGACGAAAAACCAATGGTGGAGAAAAAAAGTGATACAGAATTTATAGTGAAGGCGCAAAGCAATATAGTGGACGTGAATGATTCTTTGCCTATTGCAATTCCAATCAACCCGCATTATGAAACAGTGAGCGGCTGGGTTAATTTTGTGTTTGGAAGAATTGCGGCGGTGAATGAAAGAAAAACCTACGAAGGATACGAGATCACTATTTTATCGAGGAAGAAACAGGCAATTGAAACAGTAAAGCTGCGCGTGCTGGAAAAAGAAAAAATCTCATAATAGTTTGAAAGTTGAGAAAGTTGAGAGTTTGGAAAGTTAACTTTCACAACATTCAACTTTACAACTTACTCAACTTCCAACCTTCTCAACTTTCTTAACAGTCTTCCTCCAACTCACCAGCCAAACGCCAAGTATAATTAAAACTCCCGCTACAATCTTTTTTGGATACAACACATCCTTTTCGAGAATAACAGCAATGGTACTTGCCAGAAAAGGCTGAATGTAAATATAGGTCGCAACAACGGTAGAGCTCAGAGCCTTGAGCGCGTATGTGTTGAGCAGATACGCGAAGAATGTGGTGGCGACAATTACAAATGCAAGGTCGAACCACAATTCGGTTGTAAACGAGTTCCAGTTTGTATTTCCAATATCCCACGCGCCAAAGGGAGTGAAATATAAAAAGCCGATCAGGAAGATCCATTTCATCACGGTAACCGTCTTATATTTTTCCATATACGGTTTGGCCATTACAATGAACACGGCCCAGCTTAGAGAGTTGATCACTGTGAACAGATCACCTACCCAGGTATTGCTTCCAAACTTAAAACCCTGGTCAAATAACAACAACATCAACGCGCCGGAAATTCCAAGCAGTAAGCCACCCACTTTAAAAATAGTTACACGTTCCTTGTAAAATATCAGCGTAAATAAAATCACCGCAATAGGATTTGAGATCATGATGATCGCCGAATTGATTGGCTCGGTAAGGCTCAATCCGTAAATAAAAAAACCCTGATTTATCGCCACACCGAAAGCCGCGAGCACAAGAAATTTTTTCAGATCTGCTTTCTCAACTTTTTCCGGAGAAATAAATCCCAGAATCCAGAACAAAATACCGGCGCCGGCAATACGCAGCCAAACCAAAGCCAATGGACCAAGTGGACCGTTGTTTTGCGGCATGAGATCTTTTGCAATTGAATAGTTGAGTGCGTAAATAACTTGCGCCGCGAAAAGAGAAATGTGCGCGATCAATACCTTGTTCACGCCCGTAAAGATGCAATTATTTGTTTGATTCAACCGACATCATTCGTAAATTTATTGCATGCAGTTTACAGACCAGATGAACAGAAAAGTGCAGGTGAACTTTCCTCCAAAAAGAATAGTTTCACTGGTACCATCGCAAACAGAATTTCTGTGGGATCTTGGTCTGCACAAAGAAGTGGTTGGCGTAACAAAATTCTGTATTCATCCGCAAGAGGCACTGAACACCGCAGCGCAAATTGGCGGAACGAAAAAACTTGATTTTGAAAAAATAGAATCATTAAAACCTGATCTCATAATTGGAAACAAAGAAGAAAATAACAAGGAAGATATTGAACACCTGCAGGAAAAATTTCCGGTTTGGATGAGTGATATAAATACATTAGAAGATGCATACAGGATGATGCATAAGGTTGGAGAAATTACAAACAGGATGACAGAAGCGGCGAAAATAATACTGGACATTAAACGGAATGCACAAGCTTTTACGCCTTCAGCAGATAAAAAAACTGTGGCTTATTTTATCTGGAAAAAACCTTTTATGGTGGCGGGAAAAAACAATTTTATAGATCACATGCTGGATAAATGTGGCTTGGCAAATGTTTTTTCAAGTCCTGTCAACGAATCACGATATCCGGAAACTTCAATTGAAGAACTGCAAATACTTCGCCCGGATTTAATTTTTCTGAGCACGGAACCTTATCCGTTTAGCGAAAAACACATTGATGAATTTCAGAAAATCTGTCCGGAAGCGAAAGTGTGCCTGGTGGATGGAGAAATGTTCAGCTGGTACGGGTCAAGACTGCTTAAAGCATTTCCCTATTTCACTTCCTTAATGAAAGGTTTCAATTAAAAAGGATAATAAATTCTGAGCGTATCCTCCCCTATTTTCATTTCCTCAGAAGCGTCAAGCGCGAATACAGGCGCCTTAACTCCGCTACCAAAAGTTTTCTTCGAAGTAAAAACTCTTATCTCATCGAATAAGTTGGCCTCAATAAAACTCTGAAGCAATTGTGTTCCACCTTCAACAAGTAAGGAAGAAATATTTCTTCGGTGCAACTCCGATAAAATTGTTTGTATTAACCTATCGTCAAACCTGATATTAACCCATTCGAAAAGATCTTTAAAGTCGGCATTCTGAATGCGCTTCTCTCTATAATTTTCCTTAACAATTTCCTCAGTAAATACAATCACCTTTGCACCTGAATTATTAAAGACACGATAATTACCCAGTTCCATTTTTCTGTCGAGAATCACTTTTACAGGATTTCTTCCTTCAACATGACGAACAGTTAATTCAGGATCATCCAAACGCACAGTATTTGTTCCAACCATTATTGCCTGTTCATGTGAACGCCAGACGTGGGTAAGCCATTGTGCGTCTTCTCCTGAAACCAGGTTGTCTTCACGCTTTTCAGGAACAGGCAAACGACTGATAAATTTATCGGCTGTTTGAGCCCATTTTAAAACTACGTAAGGTCTTTTCTTTTCATGAAAGGTGAAAAAGCGTTTGTTTAATTTCCGGCTTTCTTCCTCCAGCACGCCCGTTATTACCTGAACTTCTCCTTTAATTAATTTCTCAACTCCTTTACCCGCAACAAGGGGATTTGTATCGAGACAACCAATAACAACACGTTTGATTTTATTCTGAACGATCAGATCCGCGCAGGGTGGAGTTTTTCCGAAATGCGCGCAAGGCTCGAGGTTCACATACAAAGTGGAGTTAGCGAGACGTTCTTTGTAGTCAGGATAAGTTTTCTTCACGTTTTCAATTGCATTTACTTCCGCGTGTGGCTTACCAAATTCTTCGTGATATCCTTCACCAATAATTTTCCCATCCTCAACAATTACGCAACCAACCATAGGATTTGGAGCAACATATCCAATCCCCTTCTCTGCAAGTGTGAGACATTTCTCCAAAAAATGTTTATGATCCTCCATATTGAGGCGGTAAATTTAGGTATAATCAGTCATTCACAGTAAATTTGCATATGCAATTTGAACTCACTTCAGAATTTACTCCGACCGGAGATCAGCCTGAAGCAATCAGACAACTTACAGAAGGTTTAGTGAATGGAGCAAAACACCAGGTACTTCTTGGTGTTACCGGTTCCGGAAAAACTTTTACCGCCGCGAATGTTATTCAACAGGTTCAACGGCCCACTCTTGTTTTAAGTCACAACAAAACACTGGCTGCTCAGCTGTATTCAGAATTTAAACAATTTTTTCCAAAAAACTCTGTTGAGTATTTTGTATCCTATTACGATTATTACCAGCCTGAAGCTTATATACCAACTTCCGATACTTATATTGAAAAAGATCTTGCCATCAATGATGAAATTGAAAAACTTAGACTGAGCGCGACTTCAGCATTGTTATCCGGAAGGCGCGATGTTATTGTTGTGAGTTCTGTATCCTGCATTTATGGTATTGGAAATCCAACAGAATTCAAGAAGAATGTCATCTCAATCAGAAGAGGACAAAAACTGAGTCGCACGCGTTTTCTTCATCAGCTGGTTAATTCACTTTATTCGCGTACAACAGCAGAATACCAGCGGGGAAATTTCAGGGTAAAGGGCGACACAGTTGACATCAATCTCGCTTACGCGGATTATTCAGCAAGGATCATTTTTTTCGGTGATGAAATTGAAAGTATTGAAACGTTTGAATCTTCTACCGGAAGAATGCTGGAACATTTTGACAGTTTCAATATTTATCCCGCAAACATATTTGTAACAGCTCCGGAGACTTTACGTTCAGCGCTGGATGAGATTCAACGCGATATGGTATTGCAGGTTGATTTTTTAAAATCACAGGATAAGGCGCAGGAAGCAAAACGTCTGGAGGATCGCGTGAGTTATGATCTGGAAATGATGCGTGAACTTGGTTATTGCAGCGGAATAGAAAATTACTCGAGATACTTTGACAGAAGACTTCCAGGCACACGGCCATTCTGTTTACTTGATTATTTTCCGGATGATTATCTGACAATTATCGATGAGAGTCACGTTACAATTCCGCAAATACGCGCAATGTATGGAGGTGATTTTTCCCGCAAATCAAACCTGGTCGATTATGGTTTCCGTTTGCCCGCTGCGATGGATAACCGTCCACTGAAATTTGAAGAGTTCGAAGCGCTCGTTAACCAGGCTATTTACATTTCCGCTACGCCTGCAGATTATGAACTTGAAAAAAGTGAGGGAATTATTGTTGAACAATTGATTCGTCCAACAGGTGTGCTTGATCCATTGATTGAAGTCAGACCTTGTACAAACCAGGTTGATGATCTGCTCGATGAAATTCATAAGGTTGTTGAGCGTGATGAACGGATTCTTGTTACAACGTTGACAAAGCGAATGGCGGAGGAGCTTACAAAATATCTTACAAAACTGGGAATACGCTGTAATTATATTCACAGTGATATAGATACGCTGGAAAGGATAGAAATTCTTCGTCAGTTACGGGTAGGAATGTTTGATGTGTTGATCGGAATTAATCTTCTTAGAGAAGGATTGGATCTTCCTGAAGTATCACTCGTAGCGATTCTTGATGCTGACAAAGAAGGTTTTTTGCGAAATACGAAAAGTCTTGTGCAGACCGTTGGCCGCGCCGCGCGTAACGTTAACGGAAGAGTTATCATGTACGCTGACAGAGTAACGGACAGTATGGAAATGACCATCAATGAAACGCAGCGAAGAAGAAAGAAACAGATCCAATATAATTTTGAACACAATATTACACCGACTCAGGCGGGAAGAAAGTTGATACATCCTGTATCGTCTACGGAAGTTACAGTAGATGGAAAATTGGTAAAAGCCTATGTGGGAGAGGAAGATTCTTTCAGTCTTGCGGCGGATCCGGTAACCCAATACATGAGCAGGGATGAGATCAAAAAACAGGTTGCGAAAGTTAGAACTTCAATGCTGAGAGCGGCGAAAGAACTGGACTTTGTTGAAGCAGCAAGATTAAGGGACGAACTTTTTTCACTGGAGAAAATGCTGGATTGATTTCTTTATGCGCATTCCTTCCAACAAAATAGCAGATATAGTTTCTTTTTTCAGGAAAGAATTAAAGGATGTGTATGAAGGAGAGGAAATGGAAAATATTATCTGGCTTTCATTCAATCATGTTCTTGGCCTGTCCAAAACATCTTTGCAGCTCAGTTACGGTTCCAATGTAAATCAGAGCGATCTGTTGAAATTATATTTCATCAGCAAGGATCTTAAAAAAAATAAACCGATACAATACATTCTTGGTGAAACTGAATTCTGCGGACTGAAATTAAAGGTCAATGATTCTGTTTTGATCCCGCGTCCGGAAACCGAAGAACTGGTACATCTTGTAAAGAATGAAGTTATATCGATAGGAAAGAAAAATTTAAAAATAATTGATATTGGGACAGGCAGCGGATGTATTGCCGTTTCACTGAAGAAATTTATTCCTGAAGCGGAAGTGCACGCGCTTGATGTTTCGGAGAAAGCTCTGAAAGTTGCGAGGGAAAATGCGTTGCTGAATAACGCCGAAATAATATTTCATGAAAGCGATATTCTAAATCAGAAAACATTCGGCCAAACGTTCGACATTATAATATCTAATCCACCCTACGTAACCTTACAGGAAAAACCCACCCTGGATAAACGCGTGGTTAACCATGAACCGCATCTGGCATTGTTTGCCGGAGAAAATGATCCATTGATATTTTACAAAGCAATACTAGATTTTGCGCACCTCGTAAAAAATAAAAATGTAACCGTTTATTTTGAAATGAACGACGCGTATGCGGAAGAAGTAAAATCGCTTGCCGGATCGAAACATTTTTCAGCAGATATAATTGAGGACATGTTTGGCAAACGCAGGTTTCTAAGAGCCGTGAAATAAAAAAACCCGGCGCTACGACCGGGCTTTGTTTACTTATTTCGTTTCAGATTATTCAACGCGTTTAATTGTGCATCCAATTGATTTTGATTCCTGTGTTTCAGGTTTTGCGCCTTTCAAAACCGCGTTAAGCGCTTCCTTTAAAAAATGTTTGGTAACCGCTTTCGGGTCTTTTACATTATTATCAATGCCACCTTTGTATGCCAGTTTGCCTTCCGCGTCAAATAAAAAAACGTGCGGCGTAACCTTTGCGCCAAACGCGTCCGCTAGTTCTGACTTTACATCAAGCAGATACGGAGCAGAATAAGCCTGTCCGCTTGCGTATGTTTTCATTTCAGCTTCGCTGTCATCTCCATCACGCTGCGCTTCGTTACTATTTACTATAACAATTCCCAGTCCGTTAGCCTTGCAAAACTGCTGTACTTCACTTATGCGCCCTTCATTCAGTATTACGTATGGACATGTATTACAGGAAAAAATCACTAATAATCCTTTTGCTGTTTTTGCTCCATTCAACGTCACTTCCTTGCCGGTTGGAACATCTTTAAGTTTAAGATCACCTTTAGGTATTGCGGCGCCAATTGCCAGCTCTACCGTTTCAGGCGCAAAAGCCGCTGTAAGAATAAACAACAATGGTAATACAAGTGTTTTTGCAATCTTATTCATTTTGTTTAGAGTTAGATTAAACCAAATATACAAATATCATGCTGGAAATGAATTAACCTAAAGTTTTGAACAGCAACCTTTTCTTCATAAACAATTAACATTTTGGCAATGTGTCTTTACTAAATTTGTGCAAAGAGCAAAAAAAGTTCACACTCTTTAAACAGCTAAGTGAATTCCTACAGGGGGCTTTAGTTACCACAAAGCCGGCGCCGAAACCACTTGGCCAAATTAATTTCAGAAATGAAAAAAATTTGGTTAAGTATTTTTTTGTCACCTGTACTGCTGTTGGCACAGTCTGTATATGTTCATGATTTTGGAACAACAGCAATAACTTCTCATCCTTACACAGTTGCTCCCGGAACATTAAACACAAATCTTTCAAATTCATCATGGAGCAACTCTACCGGAGCATGGACAAGTTTTGCCGGCTCATCCGGTCAGGCGATCTCGTTGAGTAATTCAGGAGGAACACCCACCATCACATTGACATTCTCTGTTGCCGCGTGTAACGATCTCACAATTTCATCTTACAGTTTCTGGCGTCAACGCAGCACTACCGGCGCGCAAAACTGGAACATAACCATAAATGGAAATGCAGTTGGTTCCGGAACTGTTCCTACTTCCGGCTCAAATACCGGAAATGTTACCACCGGATTACCGCTTATCGTAAACGGAAATGTTTCAGTTGTAATTTCTCTTTCCGGTGCAAGCGGCGCGGGAACTTTCAGACTTGATGACTTCACGTTGAATGGAGTTGTAACCAATACATGTTGCGTTAGCGTTACCGAGCCAACTATACAAGCAAGCGCTTCAACAGCGAGTGATATTGGATGCAACGCGGGAAAAATTTCATGGACAAATGGCAATGGAATTGGACGTATTGTTGTCATGCAGGCAGCTTCGCCTCCCGGCTCGCCTGTTGATGGAACAGTTTACACCGCAGATAATGACTTTGGAAATGGGAGCTCAATAGGAGCGGCTTTTGTTGTTGGCAGCGGAACTTCTAATTCTGTTTTTGTTTTTGGTCTTGCAGCGTCTACAACTTATCACTGGTCAGTTTATGAATATAACGGCGGCGGCTCATGTATTGATTATACAGCTACCGGTCACAACGGAAGTTTTACAACAACCACTTGTTCCGATCCGCTTGGAATTACCGCGATATATATTGACGCTTGTCCTGGTGGTTGCAGTTACGAAGGAAACAATGAAATCATTTTCGGACAAACGGGTTCTTATGGTATTGAAGTAAATAACAATGGACCCGTTATTCAGTATGGAAGCGCTTCACCTCCAACAATAACGTACATCAGCACTTACACTTCCAACGCGGCAAATCTTGCTACCCTTAATTTAGCAGCTGCATGCGGCAGCACCGTATTCGCGGATCCTTATTCACAAGGGTATATTCCACCGAATTCAAAGTTTATGCTCGCGAATAACTGCATGTGCAGTCCATCCGCGTATGATTTTTCCGGTTTCTGCGGACAAACAATTTATACTGTTTTCGGTACCAATGCATCCTGGCCTTGTAATAGCGGAGGCGGCATTTTCGGAAATTCAAACGGCTGTACATTGCCAATTTCTTTAAGATATACTGAAGTGGATTTTAATAATTGGGGAATAAATACAATTCCGATTTATGATTACGATATCTGTCAGCTTTCCGCAATTGGAAACGGAGACTATGTTTTATTTGATCCTGCAGGAGGATCAGCAATTGCGTACGGCAACAACAATTGTGAAGTCCCGCTTCTGGTTCTTCCTGTTCAGTTAGTTTCGTTTCAGGTTGAAAAAAAACATAAAACAGCAGAACTGGAATGGATAACCGCGGCAGAAAAGGATCTGGCTAACATAGAAGTATTACGCAGCGCCGATGCTTTTTATTTCGAAACTCTGGCGCAGGTTTATCCCACGAATTCAGAAACGGGAAGTCAATATTCATTTACAGATACTGAGCCGCTTGAGGGATTGAATTATTACAGACTTAAATTCACTGACCATTCCGGCAAAGTATTCACCTCGCAGATAGAACTGGAAGATTTCGCGACAGGAAATGAGAGCATTTATTATAATGATTCTGAAGAAGCACTTTATTTGAATATGGATGAAGGTGACAGGGAACTCAGTTTCGCTTTGTTTGATTTGACCGGAAGAACCATTTTAGAGATTCCATTACAAGGCGCAACGCGGCTAAATTTAAAAGCGATTGGCCTGAATACAGGGATATTTGTTGCGAAGATAATGTCCCCACATGGGGTAAAAACCGTTAAAAAAATAATTGTTTACTGATAAAAGACAATGGAGAAATTAATTGGGTTTGTTGATAAAAAAAAACCAGGAATTAATAGATTGAATCCTGCGATTTATCGATAATCACCTTGTGTTTAATATCTTATTGATAACTTTTAACACAATTAGCAGTAAAATGGATAAATTTATCAAATATGAAACACCTACTTTACCGTATTAGGAGCTTCAAAGTTACCGAAGTAAATCACATCCATAAGCTGACTTTTTGGATAACACTGGTTTTCTTTTCTTTTTTTACATTATTTTTGTTATATAAAATTTAACCCCGCTATGGCAGGATTTGTTCGGGTAATTCTTTTAGTGTTTGTTTTTACAATCTTTTGCAACTCATCGCATGGGCAAAACTTTGGATCCAGGAATTCTTGGAAAAAACAGCAACAGGAATTTATTTTCGGCTTCGGCGCAGGAAATTTTCTTGGTGATCTGGGTGGAAGGAATGCAATTGGAACCGATTATAGTCCTATAGATCTGGAACTTTCACTTACCAGGCCGGCGGCGATGATAGGTTACCGTTACCGGTTTACCAAAAGTTTGGCTATGCGTCTTCAGGCAGATTACCTGAGGTTATGGGGCGATGACAAACTAACAACCGAACCATTTCGTAACAACCGTAATTTATTTTTCAGAACGGATATTTACGAATTGTCCGCCAACGTTGAGTACGCCTTTTACCGTGAAAAGAAAGGTAACCGTTACCATTTGAAGCACACGTTTAAGCGCAGGTCTAAAGCATATTCTTCTTATTTCTTTTTGTTTGCCGGCGTGGGTGGCTTTTATTTCAATCCTAAAGCGCGCATCGGTGGCTCCTGGGTTGCACTTCAGCCTTTGGGAACAGAAGGACAAGGTGTTCTGCCAGGAACAAAAAAATACAAACGCGTCTCAATCTCCGTTCCGTTAGGTTTGGGATATAAGGTTACCGTAAACCAGCAATGGGCAATTGGAATTGAAGTAAGTTACCGTATTACGTTTACGGATTACATTGATGATGTAAGCACAACATATTATGACAATGCAGCAATTGCGCAGGCAAAAGGTCCGTTAGCGGCTCAGCTGGCAGATCC